>CALWSX010000062.1 GCA_944384285.1 uncultured Lachnospiraceae bacterium | reverse complement strand
AAAATTGCAGCAGACAAAAACAAAGATATCCTTACAGTTTAATATTTCAAATATTATAAAAAGCCTGAAACCCTTTATAAGGGTTTCAGGCTTTAATTTTTTTAACTAAGTAAAATTTAAATAGATTTAAGATTTTTAAGTGAAAAATCAAAAGAAGGGGCAGAATGAGTGATTGCTCCTGTAGAAATAAGATCAACACCAATATCTGAAAGTTCTTTTAATCTTTCTTTTGTTACATTTCCTGAACATTCAATAAGTGCTTTTTTATCAATAATTTGAACGGCTTTTTTCATTGTTTCCAAGTCCATATTATCAAGCATTATTATGTCAGCACCGGCCGAAAGAGCCTCTTTTACCATTTCTAAGTTTTCTGTTTCTACTTCTATTTTTCTTACAAAAGAAGTATTTTCTCTAACTTTTTCAACTGCCTTTTTTATGCTTCCGGCTCCGGAAATATGGTTGTCTTTAATAAGAATTCCATCAGAAAGACCATATCTGTGGTTATGACCACCGCCAACTTTTACAGCATATTTTTCAAAAAGGCGCATATTAGGTGTTGTTTTTCTTGTATCCAATAGTTTTATTTTTGGGTTATTTAACTCTTTTACCATTGAATTTGTAAGAGTTGCAATTCCGCTCATTCTTTGTAAATAATTAAGAGCTGTTCTTTCTCCCGAAAGTAAAGCTCTCATATCACCGTATATAACAGCAATAAGATCATTTTTCTTTATTATATCTCCGTCTTTAAATTTAGTTTCTATTCTGAAGGTATCGTCTAAGAGCTCAAAAACTCGTTCAAAAACCCAAAGTCCCGCAAGAATACCATTACCTTTAGATATAAGTTCTGCAGAAGCAGGGGTATTTTCTTCAAAAATAGAATTGGTTGTTATATCTTCTGTATAAATATCTTCTTGTAATGCACTTAAAATGAATTTATCGGCATTAATTTTCATTCCCGAACCATGTGTCATAAAATTCTTCATCTCTTTCTTTTATGGCATTAATAACTGTTTGTTTATATGATTTTTTTAAACTTTTGTAATCGTTATATAAGCTTAAGTCAATGTCTTGAGATACAAAATCTTCATCATCAATATAATTATTTATATGAGAAGCAGCTCTTTTTGAAAAAACCAAAGCTTCAAGAAGGGAATTACTAGCAAGACGATTTGCACCATGTACGCCATTACAACCGGCTTCACCTACAGCATAAAGGTTTTTCATAGAGGTACATCCGTTTGTGTCAGTTTTTACACCACCCATAAAGTAATGTTGAGCAGGTGTAACAGGGATTAAATCTTTGGTGATATCATAACCTTCTTCAAGACATTTTTGATAAATGTTAGGGAAGCGGTTTTTCATTTTTTCCGGTTCCATATTTTCAATTCATAAGTAAACATATTTTGTATTAAAAATTTTCATTTGTTCAAGTATAGCTTTGGAAACTATATCTCTTGGGAGAAGCTCATTTATAAAACGTTCTTTGTTTTCGTTTAATAAAATTGCTCCTTCGCCTCTTACAGATTCAGAAATTAAAAATCTTCTGTCATTGCTTTCGCTGTAAAGTACAGTAGGGTGAATTTGGATATAATTTATGTCTTTTATATCAATATTATGATTTATTGCTATTGCAACACTATCGGCTGTTATTGTAGCAAAATTTGTTGAATGTCTGAAAAGACCGCCAATTCCGCCTGTAGCAAAAACAACAGCTTTAGAAAATATATTCACTATTTCTTTGTTTTTTGTTTTAGCAATTATTCCTGTACATTTTCTGTTATGTTCAGTAATATCAAGCATTTCTGTAAATTCTTCTATTTCAACATTTGGAAGATTTTTAACTGCTGTAAATAATTTTGAAGTAATTTCTTTTCCTGTTAAATCTTCATGGTGAAGTATTCTAAATTCAGAATGACCGCCTTCTCTTGTATATGAAAAGTTTCCGTCTTCCTTTTTTTCAAATTCTACATTATATGAAACAAGGTCATTTATAATTTCATTTGATGAATTTATCATAACATCAACAGAACTTTCATTATTTTTGTAGTGGCCTGCCTTCATAGTATCTTCAAAAAATGAAGTGTAATCATTTTTATTTAAAAGTGTTGAAATTCCGCCTTGTGCAAGGTACGAGTCGGATTCATCTGAATGGCCTTTTGTAATCATAAGAATGTCATATTTTTTATTTAAGTTAAGGGCTGTAAAAAGGCCTGCAGCTCCCGTTCCTACTATTATAATATCATATTTAGTTTTCATATTTTGCACCTTTTCATTATTTTGCGATTTCATGCATACGTAAAAGAGGCTTTTTAGCCGCTTTTATAGTTTCATTATCAAGTATAATTTCGTTATTTAAATTTGTTAATACGTCAAGTACTTTTTCAAGAGTAATAAGTTTCATATCAGGACAAATCTGTTTTTCTTTAACTTCAAAGAATGTTTTTCCCGGACAATTATTTTTAAGCTCATAGAATATACCGTTTTCGGTACATATAATAAATTCTTTATTGTTGTGTTCTTTTGCAAATTTAATTATTCCTGAAGTACTTCCAATATAATCAGAAATAGACAAAACTTCCTCAGTACATTCAGGGTGAGATAAAACTAAAGCATTTGGGTAAGCTTTTTTAGTTTTAATAACATCTTCTGCTGTTATTTCTGCATGAACAGGGCAGTATCCGTCATTAAAAATAAAGTTTTTCTCAGGAACCTGTTTTGCTATAAATTTGCCAAGATTACTATCAGGTATAAAGTAAATATTTTTTTCTTTTAATTCTTTTACTATTTTTACAGCATTTGCGCTTGTAACACAAACGTCTGAATATGTTTTTATAAGAGCTGTTGAGTTAATATAGCAAACTACAGCAAGGTCGTCATATGATTCTTTAACTTCTTTAATTTTTTCGACATCAACCATATGAGCCATAGGACAGTCAGCATTCATATCTGCCATAAAAACTCTTTTTTCAGGATTTAATATTTTAGCACTTTCTCCCATGAATCTAACTCCACAAAAGAGAATGTTTTTTTCTGTACAGTTTGTAGCGGCTTTACTCAAATAATATGAATCGCCTACAAAGTCTGCAATTTCCTGAATTTCATCATTTACATAAAAATGGGAAAGTATTACAAAATTTTTATCTTTTTTTAATTCTTTTATTTTATCTATTAAAATGTTTGTCATTTAAACCTCCAAAAAATCTTTATTGATTAATATTACACGGGAGCCTAATATTGTCAACAAGGCGCAGTCATACAGGTAAAATATAGCACATAAATAAAACTTTTTAGTTTGTTAATTTTGTGGCTTTTGCTTTTTGTTAAAATAAATTTTTATAAATATAGCTTAGTATATATCATGTTTTCCTAAAATAATCAAAAATTTTATGATGTATATGTAAAAATATATAAAATTAATTTTTTAAAGAGTTTTTGCAAAATCTGATAAAATTTTCACAAGCAAATTTTCTACCATTTTCTATACCATACTCTTCTGTAACAAAATCAATAATTTTTTTGGTATCAGATACGTTTTTATAACCATTTGGCAAATCTTCATATCCATCTAAGTCGCTTCCCAAAGCAATTACATTTTCTCCACCAAGGTTATATATATGGTCTATATGTTTTTTTATACTTAACATAGAAGCATCTTTATAATTATTTTCGAGGAAATGAGCATAAAAGTTTATGCCGACAATTCCGTTTCGTTCAATAATACATTTTATTTGGTCATCTGTTAAGTTTCTTAAATGAGAACATACACTTTTACAGTTTGAATGAGCGGCAGCAAAAGGTTTTTCTGATTTTTCGTAAATATCATAAAAACCACGTTCGTTTAAATGAGAAACATCAATAAGAATTCCTTCTTCATTCATCTTTTTAACTATTTCAAGGCCAAAATGAGTAAGTCCTCTTCCTGTATCTTCTTTTGCGCTTTCTCCAAGTTCATTTGAATAGTTCCATGTAAGGTTCATACATCTTACACCCATAGACACGGCTTTATAAAAATTTTCTGTTTTGCCATTTAGATATTCAAGACCTTCAATAGATAATATTGTATTCAATAGTTTATCTGAATTAATAAGTTCAGAATATGTGTTTATATGTGACATATAATCTTTGTATTTTTCTATAAGAGAGTAATAGTATTCTATATATTTTGTGAGCCTTTCAAAACTTATTTCACTTCTGTTAAGGCATAAAGCAAAAACTTCACCCACTTTTTTATGATTTTTTAAATTATCAATACTAAAGTGGTAATTATTTTTGTAAAGTTCACCGCCAAAATCATAAAGACGTGTAATAACGTCCGTATGGCAATCAAAAAAGTCAAAATCCATAATTTTTTACCTCATTTATTATTTTGTAGATTTATTTTCTGTTTTAGGTTTTTTATATTTTTTGTATATTTTTGTGTTTTTGGAAAGATAACATCTTTTTTATTATTTTTGCTATCTTCTACAAGAAAATTTACATATCTTATAATGCTTCCCATAAATTTTTCTTCGGTCATTTTACCTTTTGTAATTTGAGATAATCCTCTTTCCCATCTGCCTGTAGTGATAGGAGATTTTAATTCATCAGGAACAACTGATATAAGTTTTATTCCTTTTTCTGTAGGGATAAGAGCTTTCTTTTTTCTTACAATGTATTCTGATGCCAAAAGACGCTCTATAATAAGCGCTCTTGTTGCAGGAGTTCCAAGTCCCATATCTTTAAGTTTTTCTTTTAATTCTTCATCTTCAATATTTCTACCAGCATGTTCCATTGCTGATAAAAGAGAGGCTTCTGTATAAGGAAGAGGGGGTTTTGTTTTTTTCTTTTCACATTTTGAAGAAATAACAAAAACAGGGTCTCCTTCTTTAAGGTTGGGAAGTACCTGTGTATCGTTTTCTTCTTCGTTGTCATTTGAAAGTATTGTATATCCTTTATCTATGACAGTAACACCTTTTGATATAAATTTTTCGTTAGATACTTCTGTAATTATTTTTGTAGTTTTATATTTATAAGGATTATAAAATACAGATATAAACCTTATTGCGATTAAATTAAATACTTTTTTTTCATCTTCACTAAAATTTGAAGTATCAATTTTTTTACCTGTTGGAATAATGGCATGATGGTCTGATATTTTTGTATTATCAAATATTCTTTTAGTGTATTTAAGAGAATCTAAATCTAAAAAATCAATAGGTTTGAGATATTCATCAATATTTTTTAAGGAAAGAAGAATATTTTTAACCTTTGATTTCATATCATCACTTAAATATCTGCTGTCAGTACGAGGATAAGTAATTGCTTTTTTGGTTTCATATAAAGATTGTGCGATTGAGAGAGTTTTTGCAGCAGAAAATGAAAATTTTTTGTTACAGTCTCTCTGAAGTTCAGTTAAGTCATATAAAAGGGGAGGAAGTTTAGTTTTTTCTTCGTGTGATATTTTTAATACGAGCCCCTCTTTTTGATTAACTTTTTTCTTTATTTCAAAAGCTTTTTCTTTATCAAAAATTTTTGTGTCATTTGTTTTTTCGTCAAACCATTTTCCATTAAAATTGTCATAATTATTTATAACTTCATAATATTCTTGTGGTACAAAATTTTCTATTTCTTTGTTTCTTTCAACGATAAGGCAGAGAGTAGGGGTTTGAACACGTCCTATTGTTAAAAGAGAGTTATAAGACAAAGAGTAGGCTCTTGAAGCATTTATTCCTACAAGCCAGTCTGCATGAGATCGACATTTGGCGGAAGAATAAAGAAGGTCATAATGACTTCCGTCATTTAAATTTTTGAAGCCTTCTAAAATTGCTTCATCTGTCATGCTTGAAATCCATAGTCTTTTAAAGTTCTTTTTACATTTAACATATGAATAAATATATCTAAATATTAATTCTCCTTCTCGTCCACTATCAGTTGCACATATTATTTCATCTGTTTCTTTATCGTTCATAAGTTTCTTTAATATATTGAGTTGGGTTTTGGTTTTAGAAACAGGTTTTGTTTTTATTTCTTTTGGAATTATAGGAAGTGTATCAAAAGACCATTTTTTTAAAGCCATGTCATAATCATGAGGTTCCATAAGTGCCAAAAGGTGACCTATTGCCCAAGAAACTATGTAATTTTCGTTATAATAAAATCCGTCACCTTTGTTTTTGCAATTAAGTACTCTTGAAATATCTTTTGCGACGGAAGGTTTTTCTGTAACAACAAGAATTTTACCCATAAATTATCCTCATTTTTAATTTTATTTTTGTAATAAGTAAATTTTATCACGTAAATATATTTATTTCAATAAATCAAAAAAGCTGCCGCATTGAATATGTGACAGCTATATTAATTAAATTATTTGTTATTTTCAATTTCATCTAATGCATCTAAAATAGATTGTTTGTAAAAATCAGCAGTTTTTGCACCTTCAATAAATTCTCCTATAATTTTTCCGTTAGTATCTATAAGGATAGAAGTAGGTACACCCTGAAGACGTCTTAAAACCCAGTTTCCAAGTTTTTCATCCATAACTATTGTTTGAAATGGTGAATTTTCACGAAGTTTTTTGGCTTCGGTGTTGTCTGTTTGAGGTGAAAGATCTATATATGCTGATAAAATTTGAACGTTTTCATAATCTTTTAATGATTCAGTAAGTTCGTTCAAAGTTTCTGTTTCATCAGTTGCATAAGTTGCACCAAAGTTTAAAAGTGTAACATCATAATCTGCAAAACAAAGACTTGTAATTTTTGTACCATCAAGAGTTTCAGAAGAAAATGTTATAGTTTTATCTATTTCATTTTGGTTATTTAATACAGCATTTTCATCAAAAGGCTTAGTTTCAATACTTTCTTCTAATAAATATATATCGTCTACAATTCTATTATATCTTTTCTTACCTTCTTCTGAAACATTTGAAAGATCCAAATCTTTGTATCCTGAAAGAAGATAATAAGAATAATCACCTTGTACAGCAATCTCTTTTACATTTTCATATTTATCAAATAATTCTTTTATAGGATTAAGTCTTTCATATTCTGTTTTAAATACAATTATTTCACAAACATTTTTATGAAGAGTTTTATCTGTCTCAGTATCTATGGCAAGTTTGCTCATATTTTCATCGCTTACAAAAGTATATACAAGTTCTGCAAGGATTTCGTCAGTTTTATATGTTTTAAGGAAAGTATTATTAACCCAAGATTCAGGTATTACATAAGATAAACCTATATCTTCAAGGTTTAAGGTTCTGTCCTCTAAGGTTACTCCATTTTTTTCTGTATCATTGTTGGAATTTTCGTCTGTCTTGCCACAGGCAGAAAATATAAATGAAAACAGAATAAGCGTTAGAAATAATTTCTTCCCCATAATATTCCCTCCAAAATTTTTAAACACTGTTAATTATTATATATTAAATTCTTTATTAAAACAATAAATTATTTCTTAAGATAAAGCTTGTTTTTTCTGTTTAAGAACTTTTTTCGACAAAATATCAATATTAATTATATATAATAGCATAACTAATTTTAGAATAAAATATTTATATTAAAATAAAATTAAAAGAATATATAATATTTTTAATTTAAAACCCCACCTTATTATTAAGGTGGGGTTTTAAATATGTGTTATGATTTTTTTTCAAATTCCTTTCTAAGTTTTTCAAGAGCTTTTTTCTCAATGCGTGAAACATAGGATCTTGAAATTCCCATTTTTTTTGCTATTTTTTTTTGGGTAAGTTCATCTTGCATGAAAAGTCCATATCTGTATATAAGTACTTCTTTTTCTCTTTCTTTTAAAACAGAACCAAATTCTTTAAAAAGTTTTGATATTTGAATTTCTGTATCAATAAGGTCTTCCAAAGCCATATCATCTGTGCTTAAAATATCAAGCATGGTTATTTCATTTCCTTCTTTGTCACAGCCGACAGGGTCTTGTAAAGATGTGTCTTTTTTGTATTTTTTACTTGCTCTTAAATGCATAAGAATTTCGTTTTCAATGCATTTTGCAGCATATGTTGCAAGTCGTACATTTTTATTGTTGTCAAATGAGAGTATTCCTTTTATAAGACCAATGGTACCTATTGAAATTATATCTTCATCAAAGCCGAAAACAGAGTATTTTTTAGCAACGTGTGCAACAAGTCGTAAATTTCTTTCAATTAAAATTCTCTTTGAATCTTCATCACCTTTTTTTAAGTTTTCTAAGTATTTTTTTTCTTCCTCCAAAGAAAGTGGAGGAGGGAACACATTTCCGTTTTTACAAAAATAACCAACCATAAAAAAGGTTTGCAAGAACATAAACACGGCTAAAACCTCCAAAAATCATGAC
>CALWSX010000061.1 GCA_944384285.1 uncultured Lachnospiraceae bacterium | reverse complement strand
ACAAAATTCAATTTATCATCACGTACTTTTTTATCTTTAAAAAGCTGTTCATATACTTCTTCTTTTGTAAGGCTAAAAACTTTTTTATTCAAATTAAAAAAAGAAAGTAAATCTATAAATTCATCATAATCTTTTTTTGTAATTTTATTTTCTTTTAAAGATATATAAAGTGCTGCTTTCATACCAAGCGCAACACATTCACCATGAACATATTCAAAATTCTTAAGAGTTTCTACCGCATGCCCAAATGTATGGCCAAAATTAAGTATTTCCCTAAAACCACTTTCTTTTTCGTCCAGAGAAACAACATACGATTTTAATTCACAGCATTTTTTTATTATGTATAAAAGTGTATCATAATCTTTATTTTTTATTTTTTCCTTATTTGAAATTAAATATTTGTAAAAATCTGAAGATAAAATAAGACCGTATTTTATAACCTCAGCCATACCTGCATTAAACTCTCTTTCAGGTAAGGTTTTTAATGTTTCAATATTAATATAGACAAGTTCAGGTTGATAAAAAGCTCCTATAATGTTTTTATTTCCATTAAAATCAACCCCAACTTTTCCTCCAACACTGCTGTCTACCTGCGCCAAAAGAGATGTAGGAATTTGGATAAACGGAATACCTCTTAAATATGTTGCAGCCAAAAAACCTGCCATATCTCCGCAAACTCCTCCGCCAAGTGCAAAAACAGGAGTTTTTCTATCCACGTTATTAATAAGACAAAAATCATACATATCTCTTATTGTATCTAAATTTTTGCTTTTTTCCCCTGCCAAAAAAGTATAAAAATATACATTATCATAAACTTTTGAAAGTTCAGATTTAAAGCTTTCCTTATAAAACAAAGATACATTTGAATCTGTAATAACAATGGCTTTTTTACCACAGATCAAAACATTCTTTAAAAAAGAAAAATCTTTTTTTAAATATATTTTATAGTCTTTTGTAGGTGTTTTTACACAAAGCTCCATAAATCCACTCCCAATAAAAAACAAAAGCTTTATCATCAACAAAAAACTCCTTCACCTACATAAAGATAGAGGAGTTTTTAATATTAAAGCATATCTATTTTTTTAAGTTGGTCTTCCAAAATCATTTTTAATTTATTTTTTGTTTCTTCATAATCTCTTTTCATGAAATAAAGACGTTTTTCCTCGTTTTCACATTCTTTTTTCAATGCTTCGAGTTTCTTTTCAGCATCACTAAGCATTTTTGCCGCTTTATTTTCTGCACTGTCTTCTATTTCAAGAGCTTGTTTTTTTGCATTAAACACAAGGTCATCAATATTTGTTTCCTGTTCTTTTTGGAAACTTAATTTTTCTTTTAAAAGTGTATTTTTATCATTCAAATTCTGATTTTCTTTTACAAGTGCATTATATTTATCAACAAACTCATAAAGAAAATCATCAACTTCATCAGTTGAATATCCTAGTGCTGTTTTTTTAAAATCAAAATCTTCCGCATTTAAAAATTGTGCCATATACTAACCCTCTTTTTTATACAAATTTAGTTATAAGTAGTTTTATTTTATCTTTTTTAGTTAATCCTTCTATTTGAGTAAGAATAATTCGACCATAACCCCTTAATGAAATAATATCTCCTTCTTTAATTCTGTTAAAAGAAATATCTTTTATAGGAAGATGATTTACAAAAGCTTTTTCAGCATTTACAAGATCTTTAGCAGTTGACCTTGAAATATTAAAAGCTTTGCATAATATAGCATCAAGCCTCAAAGATGAAACTGTAACATAAATTTCTTTTTTATTTTTTTCAGGAATCTTTATTTCGTTTATGTCAGACTCAGAAACCTTTACAGGCGTTCTTCCAACTCTTTCCAAATTAACAATTACAAAATTACTTATCTCTTCTTTTAAAAAAACAACGGCCCCAAAATCACTTAATAATATATCTCCTATTTTATCTCTCTCTATCCCAAGACCTATTAAAGATCCCAAATATTCCCTATGGGTAGGCGCAGATGAAAATTTTTTATTATAAGATATAGAAAGACATGAAATAGGATATCTTACAAAATCTTTGTCGCAATATTCCGGAAATACACAGAAAACTCCTCTTTCAAAATCAGAAAATCCACCAAAAAAATCATATTCCATTTCAAAATTTGAAAGAAGACTTTCTTTCATAAGTGCTAATTTTTTATATTCAAAAAAATCCGAAAAAATCGGAATATTTTTCTTTTTAGCCGCAAAAAACATATCTGTTATTTTTGCGGCTAAAATTCTTTCGTCTTCATTTTTAAAAATATTTAAAAGCTCGGTTTTATTCATAGTCATTTAATAAACAGCTTAAAATAAAGCCATTACAAGTCTGTAAAGGAGATTTTGAATAATATTCATAATGAACAGCGCAATAACAGGCGAAAAGTCGAGCATAGTCCCCTGACCTATAGGTGATCTGTCAACCATGTCTCGTACAGGCCCTAAAATAGGTTCTGTAAGGTTATGAATTAAAATACCGAATTTTGAATATCTTAAATTGCCAAACCATGACAATAAAATCCTAATCAGTATTAAAAAGTACAGCAGTTGAAAAAATACCCTTATTGACTGAATTAATATATTTTTCATTTTTCCTCCAAATTATTAGTAATTTCTTTCTGTGTAAGAACGAAATACTCCTTGTGTCTTAAGTTCTTCTTTAAAGTCTCCTGAAATATCAATATTTTCAGGTGTAATAATAAAAATATGGTTTGCAACTTTTTGTAAATTTCCATTAAGTGCATATCCAGCACCACTCATAAAATCAACTATTCTCTGAGCAATAGGAAATTCAACATTTTCAAGATTAACAACAACAGGTTTTCTGTTTCTTACATTTATACAAATTTCCATAGCATCATCATATTTTTCAGGTTTGATAATAACAACTTCTGTTTTAATATTTGTATGTATATTAACAACTTGAGCCATTGGTGACTCGTTTGATGGTCTTCTTGTTGAAGTTTGAACAGGTCTTTGAGTCTGAACAGGTCTCTGTGCAGAATATTCTCTTCTAGGGTAGTCTCTTGCAGGCACCTCTTCATATTCATCTTCATATTCATCTTCAAATTCGTCCTCAAAACCAAGATGCTGTTTTAATTTATCAAACATTCCCATTATCCTTACCTCCTAAAATACATCTTTATATATTGTAATTTCTTTTACCAAAAATTCCAGTTCCTACTCTAACCATATTAGAACCTTCTTCAATAGCAATTTCATAGTCATTTGTCATACCCATAGAGAGTATGTCCATATATACATTATCAATATTTTTTTTGCCTATGTCAACCGATAATTTTCTTAATTCTCTGAAATAATGTCTGTTATCTTCAGGATTTTCGACATAAGGCGCAACCGTCATAAGTCCTTTTATGCGGATATTTTTAAGTTTAGATATTCTTTTTATGAATTCTTCAGTTTCTTCTAACTTTATGCCGAATTTTGTATCCTCCAAAGCTACATTTATTTCTACAAGAATATCCATAACAATTCCTGCTGCAGAGGCTTTTTTATCAATTTCTTCCGCTAATTTTTCACTGTCAACAGAATGTATAAGTGTAACCTTATCTATTATATACTTAACCTTGTTTGTCTGCAAGTGACCAATTAAATGCCATTTAGTATCATTTGGGAACTTATCATATTTATCAAGAATTTCCTGTACTTTGTTTTCACCAAATGCTTTTATACCATAGTCATATACAACCTGCATTTTCTCTGTAGGCATAGTCTTTGTAACCGGAAGAAGAAAAATATCTTCTCTTCTTCTTCCGGATTTTTTTGCTGCAATCTCAATTTTTTTATTTACTTCCTCAAGATTAAATAATATATCTTTTTCTGTATCACTCATTTTATTTTATCTCCTGTTTTTCATCTACCATTTTTGCGTCAGATACAATATTGTCATAAATTTTAAGTCCGTAAGGTAAATTTGTTACTTCAACAATAGTGTATTCACTATTTTGTGCTATAGGGTCAATAACCTTAAACTCAGTTATGGAACTGTTTACAACATATACGCCTTTATATGTACTTACTTCAGAAAGAGTTATTGTTCCTGCGTTTTCCCCTGTTCCATTCACAACAACATCTCCAACTTTCAAAATATTAAAATCAATAAGCGAATATACGTATTCAACTGTTTCAGGATTATTGTCATCTTCATCGTATTTAGCTATATTAAGTTCGATTGTTTCATCTTTTCCGTTTGTTCTTTTTATTACACAATTTTTATTATTACTTTCAAAAACAGCTGTAGTAGGAATTTTAAGCAATGATTTTTCTACAATAGCAGTATTTGGAATTTTTATTCCTTCGTTGGCTGAGTCGGAAATATCAAACTCAACAAGTCTGTCGTCCATAAAATCCATAATACCTTCATCACTTTTAAATACAACTCTGCTATATCCTTCTTGTTGTGTAACAGATGAAACAGTGGCATTTATAGATTTCACTTCATTATTATCAAGTGTTGTAGTAAGAACTTTTTTTGAACCTACAGAAATATCTTCAGCATATTCAGAAGGAATATCAGAAACTATGTAATAAACATTTGATTCTATAACTTTAAATACGGGAGAATTAGCAGTAATGTTTGACATATTAATAATATCTTCTTTTGGATACTCCATTTTAAAGTTTTCTGATGTAATACTTTCTAATGTTTCAGGTGTAAATTTATCTTCAAAACCATCATAGGACATGCAAACTATTCCGCTTGTTTTTGATTTAATATTATTTTGATTTTGAGAAAGTTCATTTTCATAAGCCTGTTTTTGTTTTGAAAGAGTATCAACACTTGAATTATTTTCTAAAAACCACATCTGGCTTCTTTTGTCCATTTCCGTTTCAACAGATGTCTTAAGTTTATATACGGAAAAAAAGTCATTTTCGTTAAAAGAATTTGTAAAATCTAAAACTGTATCTGAAATTTTTGTCTCTGCCTTATCAATATCATCTTTAAAAGCAGATATACTTTCTCTGTCTTTTTGAGCGCTTACAATCTCCTTATTAACTTTATCAATCTTTTCATTTATCTGATCTACTGCCTCTGCATTTTTAACAGTACATACAAGAGTATCTTTTTTTACTCTATCACCATCTTTATAATAGTATACAGCCTGTCCATCTCTTTGAGATGTTTCTACATGTTCATCTCTTACAATAATTCCCTGTATTTTTTTAGGCACATCTATAGTACCATAGTTTACAACCTCTGTAGAGATTTTTGGATGTGCAAAAAATGTTATCATATATCCCGCAATATATATAAAAAATACAACAAAAGTAATAATAAGCAGTCTTTTATATTTTTGCTGGTTTTGTCCCGGAATTTTTCTCTTCTTTTTAACTTTTTTTACTTTGAGTTCTTTTCCTGAAGTTTTTCCTTGTTTATCTCTAGAACTTGTACTCCTAGTTACGTTAGTTCTACTTCCTTTTGTAGAATAATGTGTAAAAGAATGTGTACGTCCTTGATCATTATTCCTGGAACCTCTTCTTTTATCATCGTCTCTCATAGGGTTAAACTCTCCCTTTTTAATAGTAAATCCTAAAAATTATTTAAATTATATTTTACCACTTTTTTATTGTTTGGTAAACTTATATTTATTTCCTGTGTTTATTTTTAATTTTTGAATCTCTTTTTTCTGTTTTTAAATTTTTAGATGTTTTGGTTTTATTTTCAGATATTTTTGATCTATCTTTTTTAGCACCTTTTTTATTTTCTTCAAATTTCATCTTTCTTGGTTTTATTAAACATTTTTCTCCAAAACCTATAAGATCTTCTCTTTTTGCTTTTTTAAGCGCTTCAAAAACGAGGTCATAATTTTCAGGAGCCTTAAATCTTAAAAGAGCCCTTTGCATTGCTTTTTCATGTGGGTTTTTAGGAACATATACAGGTTTCATATCTCTTGGATCAATTTCTGTATAATACATCGCTGTAGAAAGAGTTCCTGGTGTTGGATAAAAATCCTGAACCTGTTCCGGCTGATGACCTATATCTCTTAAATATTCAGCAAGCTCTATAGCCGCATTTAAATCACTTCCAGGGTGACTTGACATTAAATAAGGAACAAGGAACTGATTTTTCCCAAGCTTTTTATTAATCTGTTCGTATCTTTTTGTAAACTTTTCATATACTTCCCTTTCCGGTTTTCCCATCTTTGAAAGTACAGACGGAGAAATATGTTCCGGTGCAACTTTAAGCTGACCGCTTATATGATATTTACAAAGCTCATTAAAAAAAGTTTCATCTTTATCGTATATTAAATAATCATATCTGATACCTGAACGAATAAAAACTTTTTTTACTTTTGGAATTTCCCTTAATTTTCTTAAAAGAGATACATAATCTTTGTGTGAAACCTCAAGGTTTTTACAAGGTTTTGGAAAAAGGCACTGCTTGTCCTTACAAGCTCCGAATTTAAGCTGTTTTTTACATGCTGGTATTCTAAAGTTTGCTGTAGGTCCACCAACATCATTTATATAACCTTTAAAATCCTTGTCCTTGGTCATTTCTGTAACTTCTGAAATTATAGATTCATGGCTTCTTGAAGAAACCACTCTTCCTTGGTGAAAAGCAAGCGCGCAAAAATTACAGCTCCCAAAACAACCTCTACTGCTTATAACACTGAATTTTACTTCTGTAATAGCCGGAACTCCTCCCTTATCTTTATATGAAGGGTGATAATCTTTCATAAATGGAAGTGAAAAAACTTTATCAAGTTCTTCTCTTGTAAGAGGTTCTGATGGAGGATTTTGTATAACATATCCTTCTCTGTATTCTTCCACAAGTGTTTTTGCGGTTATGGAATCTGTGTTATTATACTGTGTCATAAAACTTTTTGCATAGACTTCTTTAGAAGAGCAAACTTCTTCATAACTTGGAAGCATTATGTAATCATAGGCTCTCGATAAATCTCTTGTTTTATAAACAGAACCTTTTAAAAATGTTATTTCAGATATAGGTATCCCACTTTCAAGAGCTTCTGCAAGTTCTTTTATTTGATGTTCTCCCATTCCGTAAAGCAAAAGGTCCGCAGAAGAGTCAAGAAGTATAGAACGTCTTACTTTGTTATCCCAATAATCATAATGTGATAAACGTCTTAAACTTGCTTCAAGCCCTCCAATTACTATAGGTGCTTTTTTATAAACTTCACGTATTTTATTACAATAAACTATAGTTGCTCTGTCCGGTCTTAAGCCCGCCTCACCATTAGGAGAATAGTAATCACTTTGACGTCTTTTTTTTGCAACTGTATAATGATTTACCATAGAATCAATATTGCCTGCACTTACCAAAAAGGCAAGTTTTGGTTCTCCATAACGCATAAAATCTTTTGTACTGTGCCAATCCGGTTGAGCTATAAAACCCACAGAATACCCAAGGCTTTCAAGTACTCGACAAATTACGGCAGCGCCAAAAGACGGATGATCCACATAAGCATCTCCGCATACATAAACAAAATCAAGCTGTGAATATCCTCTTTCTTTCGCTTCTTCCATAGTTACAGGCAAAAACGGCAAAATAATCATACCCTTTCTTTAAAATCTATATATTTATGGTAATATAAAACACATAAAAAAACAAGTAACACAATATTCCGATTTGATTAAAAATATGATAAAAAAAGTCAAATAAAAAAAATTTTTTACATTTATAAATTAGTCATAATTGTATTTTTATGATACTTAATAATACGAATTTTTCTATCATGTTACTAGATATAATTTTTTATATTATAATACAAATTTTTAGATTTACTAAATTATAATGTGAATTTATTTAAAAAACAAAACCGAAAGGATAAATCCTTTCGGTTTTAATTTTTATTCTTCTATAAATGATGCAACCTCAAGAGCGTCCATAAATTTAATATCTTCGTTCTTTTCTGCAAAATTATCAAAAGTATATCTGTTTGCAAATAAGACAACTGGTCTGTTGTAATGGTCAAATACAAGTGTGCATCTTGAATTTAATGCTTTTTTCACTTTTTCGACATCTTTTTCATCTATCCATTTAGCTATTGAATAATCAAGGCTCTCCATACGAATTTCTGAATTGTATTCATTTTCAAGTCTAAATTTAAAAACTTCAAACTGGAGTTCACCTACAGCTCCAAGTATACAATCATTAAATTCATTTGTATAAACCTGAATAGCACCTTCCTGTGCAAGCTGAGAAACACCTTTCTGGAAGTGTTTAGCTTTCATTGTATCAACAGGTCTTACCTTCATAAAAAGTTCCGGAGGGAATGTTGGAAGAGGTTCAAAGAAAATCTTTTCTTTTCCTGCTGTTATAGTATCCCCTACCATGTAGTTTCCGGAATCATAAATACCTATAACATCTCCCGGATATGCCTCGTCAACAGTTTCTCTTTCGTTTGCCATTAAATGTGTAGACTGTGAAAGTTTAAGCTGTTTTCCTGTTCTTGAAAGTGTTACTGTCATTCCTCTTTCAAAAACACCTGAACAAATTCTTAAAAACGCAAGTCTATCTCTGTGTGCCGGGTTCATATTAGCCTGAATTTTAAATATAAATCCTTTAAAATCTTCTTCATAAGGAGATACTTCTCTTGTAACTGCTTTTCTAACACCAGGACAAGGTGACATTTCAAGGAAATGATGTAAAAACTGTGTTACACCAAAATCACCAAGAGCTGTACCAAAAAATACAGGTGAAAGTTTTCCTTTAGAAATAAGTGACATGTCAAATTCGTTTCCGGCTCCATCTACAAGCTCAATTTCATTTCTTAATGTATCAAGATTTGCATCGCTTATAACTCCTTCGAGTTTGTCTCCAAAAACACCATTTGCTCCTAAATCTATAACTGTATCTTTTCTGTATAAGTATACTTTATTTAAGAGTCTGTCATAAACTCCTTCAAAACTCATACCGTTACCAATAGGCCATGTTACAACAACTGACGGAAGTCCTAAGGCATCTTCAAGTTCCTGTAAAAGGTCAAGTGGGTCAAGACCTTGTCTGTCAAGTTTATTTATAAATGTAAATATAGGTATTTCCCTCATACTGCAAACTTTAAAAAGCTTTTTTGTCTGAGCTTCGACACCTTTTGCGGCGTCAATAACCATTACCGCACTGTCAACAGATGTTAAAATTCTGTAAGTATCTTCACCAAAGTCGTTATGACCAGGTGTATCCATTATAGAAATAATTTTATCATTATATTCAAACTGCATTACAGATGAAGTAACAGAAATACCTCTTTTTTTCTCTATTTCCATCCAGTCGGATTTTGCATATTTGTTAGAACCTCTGCCCTTTACAGTACCAGCAGAACGAATAGCTCCTCCATGAAGAAGAAGTTTTTCTGTAAGAGTTGTTTTACCTGCGTCAGGGTGAGATATTATACCGAAAATACGTCTTTTTGAAAGCATTTCCTTAGTAACTTTTTGTGCCATTTTTATTTACCTTTCTTTTTCTTTTTTTGAATTGAATATCCGAATTTTCCTATCTTTTTTCCTAAAGAATAATATTCCCCATGTGAATAGCACACAGGTTTTGAACTTGCAAAATCAAATTTTCCGCTTTCAAGCATATATTCTTTACTTGCAGAAACAGATACAACCTCTCCTATAAACATATCATGGCTTCCAAGTGTAACTATATCTTTTACCTTACATTCAATATTTACAGGACTTTCTGCAATAGATGGAGCTTTTACCTTTTGTGAACGTAATTTTGTAAGTTTCATTTCTTTAAATTTATCAACGTCCCTACCAGATACAACCCCACAATAATCACAAGCAAAAGTTAAATCTTCTGTAGTAACATTTATTACAAATTCGCCGTATTTTTTTATTATATCATAAGAATGTCTTGAAGGCCTTATTGATACATAAGTCATTGCTGGATCACTGTTTATAGTGCCTGTCCAAGCGATTGTAATTATATTTGATTCTCCATCAATATCTCCGCATGAAACCATACATACAGGAAGAGGATAAAGGACCGTCCCCGGTTTCCAAATTTCTTTTTCCAATTTTATCCCTCCAAACAAAAACATATTTTTATAACAAACAAAAAAGCACTTTTGTGCCTTTTTTAATAACATAAACTATAATATTCCTATTATTCCTATTATATATTAATAGAATTATAAATATTTGTAAATACAAATTTAAAATATTGAAAGTATTAAATTTAATGCTTGATATTAAACACAAAATGTATATAATATAATCACAAACTATTTATACAAAAAATTTTAAATAAAAGATGAAAGGCGGTATATAATGTACCATAATGAAATAAGCATAATAGGCCACAAAAATCCGGACACAGATTCTATATGTTCCGCAATAGCTTATGCTTATCTTAAAAACACTATTGATAAAGAAAATAAATATGTTCCTAAAAGAGCAGGTAATATTAATCAGGAAACTGAATTTGTTTTAAAAAATTTCAAAATTGAAATTCCAAAATATATAGAAGACGTATACAACCGTGTTTATGATATTGAACTTAAATGCGCTCCTTCTATAGATAAAAATTTATCTTTAAAAAATGCTTATGCATTAATGAAACAGTATGACGCACACACACTTTGTATAACAGATAATAATTTTCTTACAGGTGTTATAACTGTTGGTGATATTGCTGCTTCAACATTAGATGTATATGATAACAAAATTGTTTCAAAAGCTGAAACACCATTTTCAAACATTGTCGAAACAATAGAAGGTACAGTTCTTACAGGTGACATAAACAAAAATTTTACAAATGGACGTGTTATGATTGCTACAAGCACTCCTAATGCCATGACAGACAATGTATCAGAAAATGACCTTGTAATTATAGGCAACAGTTTTGAAGCACAATTCTTTTCAATAAAAAATGGTGCCCAGTGTATGATAGTATGTTCAAAAACTGTTGACCCATCTATTTTAGAAATGGCAGAAGAAAGAAATTGTATTGTTGTATCAACTCTTTATGATGCTTATACTGTTGCCCGACTTATAAACCAAAGTATGCCTGTATTATATTTCATGAGCAGCAAAAAAATTATTTCTTTCCGTCAAGATGATTTTACCGAAAGTGTAAAAGATGTAATGTCTAAGGTTAGATACAGTTATTTCCCTGTTGTAAATCAACAGAATGAATACTTAGGCTTAATTTCTAAACGTTCATTTATCAATATGGATAAGAAAAAAGTAATTTTAGTTGACCATAACGAAAAAAGTCAGGCAGTTGAGGGAATTGACAATGCTGAAATTTTAGAGATTGTAGATCACCACCGTATAGGCGGACTTCAGACTTGCAACCCTGTATTTTTCAGAAACCAGCCTTTAGGATGTACAAGCACAATTATCTACAAACTTTTTAAAGAAAACGAAATAGAAATTCCAAAAGAAATAGCCGGAATTATGTGTGCAGCAATTATTTCTGATACTCTTATGTTCCGTTCGCCTACATGTACTTTGGAAGATAAAATTACAGCAGAAAAACTTGCAAAAACTGCAGAAATTGATATTGAACATTTTGCGGAAGAAATGTTTTCAGCGGGTAGCAATATATCAAACAAAACAGTTAAAGATATTTTTTACCAGGACTACAAAACTTTTTCAAGTGGAGGCATTACATTTGGTGTAAGCCAAGTTACATCTCCAAGTAAAAAACAGCTTGAAGAATTAAAAGATGAAGTAACACTTTTTATAAATGATATGTTTGAATCAAGCGGGCTTAATATGGTTTTTTGTCTTCTTACCAATATAATTGACCAAACATCCATAATTGTATTTAAAGGTCATGATGCAAAATCTCTTTTACAATCAGCTTTTGAACTTGATATTACAGAAGATTATATTATACTTTCAAACCTTGTTTCTAGAAAGAAACAGTTTATCCCAAGTTTAATAAGAGCTTTGGAACAATAAAAATTAAAATCACCCTTCATTTAAAAAATGAACGGTGATTTTTTATTTTCTATCTCCAATAAAAAAACCGGCAAAAGCCGGTTTTTTTATTTTTATTCTAATTCAAAATCTGGTTCATCAAGACCCATTATAACTTTTATGTCTATTCCTGGTTCAAGCATTTCAGGGTTAACTTCTATAACAGCATTTGTAAAATACTGAATAAGGTCTGTTCCTTTTCCGTCTTCCGAAACAATTATTCTTGTTTCATGTCTTTGTTCTTCTGTAAATGTAGAAATTTTACT
>CALWSX010000060.1 GCA_944384285.1 uncultured Lachnospiraceae bacterium | reverse complement strand
TTGGGTGGTTATAATCACTCATAGCGTTTATAACAGGAATGCTTGCATTTTCAGCAAGTTCAACAACATATTTGTGTCTCTGAACTCTTGCCATGATAATGTCTACAAGTCTTGAAAGTACTTTTGCTGTGTCAGATAATGTTTCGTGACCCCCAAGCTGGATTTGGCCAGGGGCAAGGTATTGAGCATGACCGCCAAGCTGTTCCATAGCTGTTTCGAAAGATACTCTTGTTCTTGTTGATGACTGTTCAAAAATCATACCAAGAGTACGATTTTTTAATAAAGGTGGATAATATCCAGCTTTAACACATTTTTTAAGCACAAGAGATAAATTAACAATTTCCATAATTTCTTCTTTTGTAGAATCTTGAGTTGTGATTAAATCTTTTGTTTTCAAAATGGATTCCTCCCGTAATTTTTATATATTTACCTTATCATTTGGTATGGAAATATTTTATCCTTGAAATATAATTTTATACGGAAAAAATAAAACTCCCTTTTAAAAGGGAGTTTTAAAATTTAAAAATTACATTTTATCAAATTTAGCAAGCTGTTCTTCAATTTTAGCGAGCATATCTTTATATTTTTCGCCTTTTGCTTTTTCTTCATCAATAACATTTTGAGGAGCTTTTGCAATAAAGCCTTGATTTGAAAGTTTCTTTTCAACTCTTGTTATTTCTGAAATCATTTTTTCTTTTTCTTTCTGAAGTCTTTCTTTTTCTGCTTTTATATCTACAAGCTCATCAAATGGAATATAGATTACTGCGTTTGAAATAACAACAGATACAGCGTCATCAGAAATTCCGTCTTTATTTTCTTTAATGATAACCTCATTTGCGTAAGAAAGAGTTTTAAAGAATACATTTGCATTTCTGAATATAGAAGCAGTTTCATCGCTTTCAGTAACAACATAGAGAGTTGTTTTTTTGCTTGGAACAACATTCATTTTTGAACGAATATTTCTTATATTTTTAACAGCTTCTTTAATAAGGTCAATTTCTTTTTCGTTTTCTTTAAAGTTCCATTCTTCTTTAAATGTAGGCCATTCTGAAATCATGATACTTTCTTCTTCGCTCTGAAGATGAGTAAATATTTCTTCTGTAATAAATGGCATATATGGATGAAGAAGTTTAAGAGCATTTATAAGAACAGTTTTAAGTGTCCATAAAGCTGCATCTCTTGTGCTGTCCTCTTTATTGTAAAGACGAGGTTTAACCATTTCAATATACCAGTCACAGAATTCGTCCCAAAGGAAGTCGTGAACTTTAGAAACTGCAAGACCAAGTTCATAATTTTCCATATTGTCAGTAACTTCTTTTGCAAGAGTGTTAACTTTAGAAATAATCCATTTGTCAGCAGGTGTGAGGTAAAGAAGTTTTTTCTTTCCATCATCTTCGAGATTCATAAGTACAAATCTTGACGCATTCCAAAGTTTGTTACAGAAGTTTCTGCAAGATTCAAGTCTGTCAAATATGAAACGCATATCGTTTCCAGGAGAGTTTCCTGTGATAAGCATAAGACGTAATGCGTCAGCACCATAATCTTTAATAACAACGAGTGGATCGATACCGTTTCCTAAAGATTTTGAGAATTTTCTTCCCTGATCGTCACGGATAAGACCATGGATAAATACATCTTTGAAAGGAACTTCTCCCATCTGTTCAAGTCCAGAGAATACCATTCTTATAACCCAGAAGAAAATGATATCAAAACCTGTTACAAGAACACTTGTAGGGTAGAAGTGTTTTAATTCTTTTGTATTTTCAGGCCAACCAAGAGTTGAGAAAGGCCAAAGAGCAGAGCTGAACCATGTATCTAAAGTATCTTCGTCCTGGTGTAATTTTGTGCTTCCACAAACAGAACATTTTGAAGGAGCTGTTTTTGAAACTTCTATATGACCGCATTCTTCACAGTAGTAAGCAGGAATTCTGTGACCCCACCAAAGCTGTCTTGAAATACACCAGTCTTTAATGTTTTCAAGCCAATGGAGGTAAACTTTTCCAAAACGGTCAGGTATAATGTTTAATTCACCGTTTTTGTAAACGTCGATAGCAGGTTTTGCAAGTTCGTCCATTCTTACAAACCACTGAAGTTTAAGCATAGGTTCAACAACAGTGCCGCATCTTTCATGAACACCTACAGCATGAGTCATTTTTTCAACTTTAACAAGATAACCTTCTTTTTCAAGTCTTTCAACAATAAGTTTTCTTGCTTCATAACGGTCAAGACCTTTAAATTCTCCACCGTTTTCGTTAATTGTACCGTCATCATTAAGAACGTTTATTCTCTCAAGGTTATGGCGGTTACCAACTTCAAAGTCGTTAGGGTCATGTGCAGGAGTAATTTTAACAACACCTGTACCAAATTCTCTGTCTACATATTTATCTGCAACAACAGGAATTTCTTTATTTACAATAGGTAAAATAACTGTTTTGCCGATATATTTCTGATATCTTTCGTCATCAGGATGAACAGCTACAGCAGTGTCGCCAAGCATAGTTTCAGGACGTGTTGTTGCAAGGATTACATATTCGCCCGGTTCATCTTTGACAGGGTATTTGATATGCCAAAAAGCACCTTCTTTGTCAACGTGGTCAACTTCGGCATCAGAAATAGAAGTCATACAATGAGGACACCAGTTTATGAGTCTTTCACCTCTGTAAATATATCCTTTTTCATATAATCTTGTAAATACTTCTAAAACAGCGTCAGAAAGACCTTCGTCCATAGTAAATCTAACTCTATCCCAGTCACAGGAACTTCCGAGTTTTTTAAGCTGATTTAAAATTTTTCCGCCGTATTCTTCTTTCCATTCCCAAGCTTTTTCAAGAAAGCCTTCTCTTCCGATATCAGCTTTTGTTATACCTTCGCTTGCAAGTTTTTCAACAACTTTTACTTCTGTTGAGATACTAGCATGGTCAATACCAGGAACCCATAAAGCGTTATAA
>CALWSX010000059.1 GCA_944384285.1 uncultured Lachnospiraceae bacterium | reverse complement strand
GGGGGAGACATTTACAACTATTCGCAAAACACAACTTTTACGAATAGTTACGCATATTTTTATTACTATATATTACAATAAATATGCTTTATTTAAATTTTAAGGATTATATTTATAATAAAAATATTTATTTCTTGTATTTAAATTATTTTTATATTCTTCACCCTTTTATTTTAAAATTTCAATATTAAGCTCTTTTGTTTTAAAATTATATTCTCCATAAATATTTTCATGAGTTTCATAGTTATCTGTTGTCATAACAGCCTTATAACTTAAAATATTATTATCTTTCCAATAAAATTCTTCAATACTACAATAATTTTCAGAATCAAGACGTATTCTTACGTCTTTATTAGTTTTTTGACCATATAAGACTCTAGAACTTCCTATTAATTCATCACTTACATATCCATTAATTGGATCAAATATATTTAAAAATGAACTTTTATTTGATGATGTTTCTACGGCAAAAAGATTTTTATCTTCTGAAACAAGTATCTTAGATATATATTTTGAAGGATCATTATATTTCCAAAAACTGTTTAATATACCATCTTTAATTTGCCAAATTTCTGAATAACTTCCAAAATCAGAATAATTATTAAATAATGTAAATATTACGCTTCCATCAGATAAATGATAAATATTCTCATTTGTAAAAGAATCAGTTAAAATATCAAGAGCAAATTTTGCACTATCAGCTATTTTTTCTTCTTCGTAATTCATAAATTTACTTATTTCTTTTATAGCTTTTTCCTTAACTTCTTTGTCATTATATCCTTCAATTAATCTGTTAATAGCTATATATTTATAATAATCATTATCTGAATTTAATGCATTAAAAAATTTATCATATTTTTCATTTTCTGAAACGATTTCATCATTATCAAATTCTAACTCCAGATAATCAGGAGTTAAAATATGAATATAAAGTCCCATATTTTCATTTTTTAACCTTCCTATAGCAAGCACAGAATTTCCAGTTAAAATTATTATTACAGCAGCAATAAGTATAAGCTTAATTTTATTACTATTGTGTTTTTTAAAATTTGAATTATTACATTCCTCAATAATCTTATCATCTATATTTCCAAGGGCATTTAATAAATCTTTTTCATTCATACAATAACACCTTCTTTCTCTAAATATTTTTTTAAGGCTTTTCTTTGCCTAAAAAGAATTGATTTTATAGAGTTTTCACCTATTCCAGTTTTATAGGAAATATCTTTAATACTTTCTGCAAAAAAATATCTTCTAATGAATATAATTCTTTTTTTGTCATTTAGTGTATATAAAAATTCATTTAAGTACTTTGTAAGCATTTTTAAATCTTCATTTTTTATAAATTCATTTTCTGTATAAACATTTGATGGAATACATTCGGATAGCTCATCTAAAAGTATTGGGACTTCCCCTTTTCCTCTCTTTCCTGTATTTTTCTTATCATATAAATTTAAAGATATATTTCTTATAATTTTGCTTATATAGGATAAAAAATAATTTGGTCTATTGGGAGGAATATTTTCCCAAAGCTTAAGATATGTGTCATTTGTACATTCTTCTGCGTCATTAAAATCATATAAAATATTATAAGAAATTTTTCTGCAATACTTACCGTATTTTTTATCAGTTTCTAATATTGCATTTTCTGACCGTTTAAAGAAAAGCTCAATAATATTTTTGTCTTCCATAAAATCACCTGCCTTTTAAATTTTTCATTCTATCAATATAGACAGTAAAATTTTATATAGGTTTCATTATTTACATATTATCATAACAAGTATTTATGGTATAGTTAGTTTTTTGTAAATGAAAATTTATACATTTAAAAAAGCCGAAAGTTTCCTTTCGGCTTTAGAAATTTTTAATTATTTGCTTTAACTTTAATCCAAAGTTCAGATATAAGTTGTTTTACTTCTTTATTATCTCTGAAGACTTCATCATTTTCATAACCCGTTCTAGGTAAATATGCTTCATTTTCATAATAATCACCATCTTCACTAGAAAGGTCACGTATTACATCTTTATTTGAAGATGTATAACCTACATAGCTTGAGTTATCATAAGATGCTTCATAGGATAAAATATAGTTTATAAATTCAAATGCAAGTTCAGGGCATTGACATGTTTTTGGAACAACCATTGCATCACTCCAAAGGTTTGTACCTTCTTTTGGCATGTAGAATCCCATATCTTCATTTTCGCTTAAAATATATGCTGCGTCACCACTATAAACAATAGCCATATCTTTTAAGCCGTTTACCATATTATCAATAACCTCATCAACAACATAGATTGGTTCCATAGTTTCATTTAATTCTCTAAGCCATTCATAGGCTTCATTAATTTCATCTATATTTGTTGTGTTCATTGAATATCCAAGAGATTTAAGAGCAATCATAAATGAGTCTCTTTCAGAGTCATACATATAAATTTTGCCCTTATATTTTTCTTGTTTAAAGATGTTGTAACCATATTTTTCCAAATCTTCATAGTCAACATTGTTTTTGTTGTAAACAATACCAACTGTTCCCCAGAAATAAGGAATAGAATATTTATTTTCTGGGTCATAAGGAAGACCTTTAAGGCTTTCTTCCAAGTTATCAAAATTAGGAATATATGATTTATCAATTTCCATAAGATAATCTTCAGCAATAAGTTTTTCAATCATATAATCAGATGGAACTAATACATCATATTGATCTCCGGCCTGAAGTTTTGTGTACATCATTTCGTTTGAGTCAAAGTTTTCATAAATAACTTTTACTCCAAATTCCTCTTCGAAATTTTTAATAGTATTTTCTCCAACATATTCTCCCCAGTTAAAGATTTTGAGAGTATCTGTACCATATTTTTCTATTGCTGATGATCCTTTTAATTTGCTGTTTCCTAAAGGAACAATAATTGCAACAATGATAAGTCCCAAAACAACAAATAATGGTTTTGTATTTTTCTTTTCAGATGCAGGTTTTTGTGAATTTGCCTGAATAATATTAAGAAGTACAAGAATTACAGTTACAATTAAAATCATAATTGTAGAAATTGCATTTACAGAAGGATTTATTCTTCTTGCCATCGTATATACAAGTATAGAGATATTATTTACTCCACCACCTGTTACAAAGTAAGAAATAATAAAGTCATCAATAGACATTGTAAATGCGATTAAAGCACCTGATACAATCCCCGGCATTATTTCCGGTATAATTACTTTAGTAATTGTTTGCATTGGGGTTGCGCCAAGGTCTAAGGCTGCGTCTATAATATTAGGATTCATTTGACGAAGTTTTGGCATAACGCTAAGCATAACGTAAGGAATACAAAACATTATATGAGCAATAAGCATTGTTGCAAATCCTTTTTCAATTTTAAAAGTACTAAAAAGCATAAGAAGTCCAATACCTGTAACAATATCAGGGTTTAAAACAGGAAAATTATTAAGGCTTTTTATTATATATTTTAAAATTCTGTTTGATTTTGAAATACCAATACAAGTAATTGTACCAACTATTGTTGAGATTATAGTTGCAAGTATTGCAATAGTGATAGTAAAGAACAAAGCTTCTATCATAGTTGCTTCGTTAAACATTCTTATGTACCACTGCAATGAAAATCCTGTAAAATTTGTTAATGACTTCGATGAGTTAAACGAAAATAATACAGTATAAAAAATAGGAAGATAAAAGAACAAAAGCATTATAGCAATAAATATTTTTGAGCCTAATTTTGTTTTTGTTTTCATGCCTCGTTATTACCTCCTTTATCTGCTTTTTTCGTTAAATACATAAAGCATAATATTACAACAGTCATAACAAGAGATGTTGCACTACCAAAGTTCCAGTTTCCAGCTGTTAAGAACTGTGTTTCTATAAGATTACCGATAAGTACATATTGTCCTCCTCCAAGTAATCTTGGTATAAAAAAGCTTGACATT
>CALWSX010000058.1 GCA_944384285.1 uncultured Lachnospiraceae bacterium | reverse complement strand
AAAACTTGAGTCTACATTAAAGAGCTTTGGAGTTGAAGCAAAAGTAATTCAGATTAATAAAGGTCCTACCGTTACAAGATATGAACTTTCACCAAGCCAAGGTGTAAAAGTAAGTAAAATAGTAAATCTTGCTGATGACTTAGCGCTTAATCTTGCCGCGAACGGTATAAGAATAGAAGCGCCTATACCTGGAAAAGCTGCTGTAGGGATTGAGGTTCCTAATGTTGAAAGGAAAGCCGTATATTTAAGAGAAGTACTTGAAACAGAAGACTTTAAGAATTTTCCGTCAAATCTTGCTTTTGCTGTAGGTCAGGATATATCAGGAAGCCCTGTTATAACAGACCTTGGTAAAATGCCGCATCTTTTAATTGCGGGCGCTACAGGATCCGGAAAAAGTGTTTGTATAAATACTCTTATAGTAAGTCTTTTGTATAAGGCTGATCCTAACCATGTAAAACTTTTGCTTGTGGATCCAAAAGTTGTAGAACTTAGCATTTATAACGGTATACCGCATTTGCTTATTCCTGTTGTTACAGATCCTAAAAAAGCTTCTGGGGCTTTAAACTGGGCGGTTAGAGAAATGGAATTAAGATACGCTGATTTTGCCGCATATAATGTAAGAGATATAAAAGGATATAACGAGATGAAAAAAGAAAGAGGCGACAAAGATGTTATGCCTCAAATAGTAATTGTTATTGACGAGCTTGCAGACCTTATGATGACAGCACCTGGAGAAGTAGAAGAATCTATTTGCCGTCTTACACAAAAAGCAAGGGCTGCAGGTATACATCTTATAATTGCTACACAAAGACCATCTGTAGATGTTATTACAGGTCTTATTAAAGCAAATATCCCGTCAAGACTTGCATTTGCTGTATCTTCCGGTATAGATTCAAGAACAATTTTGGATACAACAGGAGCAGAAAAACTTCTTGGAAAAGGTGATATGCTGTTTTGTCCTGTAGGTTTAAATAAGCCTGTCAGAATACAAGGAGCTTTTGTTACTGATAAAGAAGTTGAAAATATAGTATCTTTTATTAAGCAACATAGAAATACAAAATATGATGAAGAAATGATAGAAAAAATAACATCTTCTTCAATAAAAACAGATGCTAATTCAGAAGCTACAGACGAACTTTTTGTAGATGCTCTTAGATTAATAATTAAAAAACAAAAAGCTTCTGTATCTATGCTCCAAAGACAATTCAGAATAGGTTATAACAGAGCCGCAAGAATAATGGAAGAACTTGAAGAGAGAGGATACGTAAGCGAAGAAGACGGAAGTAAACCTCGAAATGTTCTTATAACTCAATCTGAGTTTGATGAGATATATGGTGGATAAATATAAGTGTTCAAAGGCAAGTAAGATTTTACGCTTGCCTTTGTTTAAATTTATGAAAAAATATTTAAAATAATTAAAGACAGGTAAGGGGGAATATAATGAGAAAATGTTTAAGATGTAATGCTGAAATGACAGAAGGGCTTAGTTTTAAAGTTGATGGTGGCGGATATGGAGTTGTTGTTTCTGTAGATAAAAAATTGTTTGCAAAACGCATAGGAAGTCCAAAGGTTGCTGTTTGTAAAAATTGTGGATATACAGAAATTTATATGGATGAAAAAGATTTATTAAATTTAAGAGATAATTTTTAAATAAAAAACCGCTGTTTTTTACAGCGGTTAATTTTTTAAATTATAATATTTCCAACTATAAAACCTATTATATATCCAATAAGACCTCCGGCAAATACATCTGAAAAATAATGTACACCTAAATACATTCTTGAAAATCCCATAAGTAAGGATAAAATCAAAGATGGAATAAATAAATTTGAATTAAAAACATATAAAGCACCAACAACTGCAAACGAGGCAGCGGTATGCCCGGAAGGGAAAGAATAGTCAGTCGGTTTTTTAATTTTTATATCAAATTTTAATTTTTCGTATGGTCTTATTCTTGAAAAATGAGGCTTTAAAACAGCGTTTACCACAATAGCATTAACTATTAAGCTTATAAATATAGCAATGCCTAAGGGCTTATTTTTTGCGAAGAAAAATACATATATATCAATAAATACCCATATTAAACCTAAATTACCCAGAAATGAAACTATAAACATTATGAAATCAAGTATTTTATTTTTAAAATACTTTCTTATAAATAAAACAAGATTTTCATCAATAAAGTGTATAAATTTCATATCTTTTTAGCCTCCTTTTTTAAGAAAGGAAAAGATGTTCAATAAGTATTTTTAAACCAATTAATATAAGTATAATACCGCCCGCAAGTTCTGCTTTGCTTTTTAAAAAACATGACATTTTTTTGCCAAGTTTTCCTCCAACAAAACTAAATACAAAAGCAACTATACCAATTACACAAGATGAAAATATAATATTAATATCAAGTAAAGCAAGACTTATGCCAACGGCTAAAGCATCAATACTTGTTGCAATAGCCTGTAAGAATAAAAGCTTATTTGTAAGTTGTTTTTTAATATCCTTTTCACAGTCTTTATCAAAAGATTCCTTTATCATATTTATGCCAATAGCGCATAAAAGGAAAAATGCTATCCAATGATCAAAGGATTTTATGTATCCGCTAATAGAAATACCTAGTGCATAACCTATAAGCGGCATCAAAAACTGAAAAAATCCAAAATATGTGCTCATTTTAAACGCATCTTTTGTATTAAAACGTGATACGGATATTCCGTTTGTAACGGAAACTGCGAATGCGTCCATCGCAAGGCCTATAGAAATCATAAATAATGAAAATATGTCCATGTTTGTCCTCTATATAATGTTTTATTTGTTTTTTGCGTTGTAAAGTTCATCACTTTGTGGTTCTTCAAGACAAAGTTTATTGCCGTTTGAAATAGTATACATACCGGAATCAATAATTTTTCCAACAATTTCTGCATTAATTCCATTTTGTTTAAGTTCAGATACAAGATTTTCTCCATTAAATGTTGAAATAACAAGAGAGCCGCTTGAAATAAGTCGTAAAGGATTAATTTCATAAAAAGAACAAATTTCTTTTGTTATATCAAGAACAGGAATTTTATCTTCATAAACTAATACTCCAACACCGGAACATTCTGCTAATTCCCAAATAGCGCCTAAAACACCGCCTTCCGTTGCATCATGAAGGGCAGTTGCACCAAAGTTTTTGGCAATAATACTATCTTTTACAACGGAAATTGAAAATTTCAAATTTTTAGCTTCTAAGACAGTGTCGTTATTAATTTTTTCCAAAAGATATTTTTCGTTATCATGAGCAAGTATAACTGTACCTTCAACACCGGCCCATTTTGTAAGAATAATATCCTGACCAGGTTTTGCTCCGGAAGAAGAAATGAAGTTACGTTCATTAGTTTTTCCTATAATAGTCCCCGATATAACAGGTTTGTTAACAGCATCTGTAATTTCAGTATGTCCACCGATAATTTCAACGTTAAGCTCATTTGCGGCAGTATATGCACCTTTTATTATTTCTTTTATTTCTTCTTTTGTTGTTTTTGGAGGGAAAAGAGCCGTTAAAAGTATTCCTACAGGTTCGCCTCCAGATGCAGCTATATCGTTACAGTTAATATGAACAGCTAAATAAGCAGCATTTTTGTCTGCACCTGTAATAGGGTCTGTTGATATAATACAAAATTCTTTTCCAAAATCAACAGCACTGCAATCTTCTCCGTTTTTTGGTCTAATAATTACTTCATTTCTGTTTATAGTATTTTCCACAATAGGATTTAATATAAGTTCTTCTAAATCCTTGGGTGAAAGTTTTCCAATTTTCATATCAGTTCGCTCCGATAACTAAGTCTTCATTAACATTTGGGTCGTTATTTTGGTTATTGTTCTGGTTAGTATTTTGATTAGTATTTGTACCTGAGGTATTTTCTCCTGGTACAAAATTACCTGATGCATTATCAGTTGTTGAAGCCGGTTTTGATTCGTCTTTTTTAGTTCCGACTCTTACTTCATCAGCTGTAGCAATATAATTTGAAGTAGAGAACCAATCTTTAGATATAAGTTTGTCTCCCTCATATACATATTTATAAAGCTCAACAACAGATCCTGTTTGGCCTTTATGTTCAACAACTCTTTCGCCTTCTTTAAGTTCAGGGTCTTCAATTATTTTTTCAGGAGGCTGTGGAATTGTACGAACATAAACTCTTTCAAATTTAATATGTCTGTTTGGGCTTCTTGTTTCAGTTCCATAGATATTAGAATAAACTTTTGTGCCTGAAACATACATTTCAATATATATAGGATAATCAGTATTATTTTTAAATTTTAAATCTTTATAAGTTCCGGCAACAGCGGCATCAAAACCTGTTTTTACATAAGCAACAGGAAGAGAATGATTACTTCTTTGTACAACCTCAAGTTCTGCTAAAATTACAGCATTATAAAGAGTTGTGGTAAGCTGACAAACACCACCAGCAATACCATCTTCAACTTTCCCATTTACATAAACAGCTGCATTCCTGTATCCTGCTGCATAAGTCTGAGGCCCTAAACCTTCGTTCATAGAGAAAGTTTCTCCAGGCATAAGAATTGTACCATTAACATTTTTGCTTCCTACTTCTAAGTTAATGTTTCTGTTTACTGCTCCGGCAGAAAAAGATGTATAGTAAGAGCCTAAATTATCGCTTATAGTTGAAAGATCTTCTTTCTTTATTTTAGGCATAACTTTTTCTGTTTCTATTACTATGTCACCAGTAATGTTATCATTTATAGCATTAAGTATTTTTTCTTTTGTTGGTTCAACTAATACTGTATATCCAATTTTTTCTTCTTCTACTGTAAATTTACCACTTCCAGGAGATGTTTTTATTTTAGCATCTACAGCTTCGCTGTTTAAATCTTCTGAAATTTGTGCCAAAATTTTATTAAGACTTTCATCATCATGTGATTTTTCAATAATAATATTTTGAGGTGATGATTTAAGAGAAAGTATAGTTTTAACATTATTAAAGAAAGAATCATTTCTGCCTATAAGATATGCTTCGTCTACGGCTTTTTGGAAGTCATATTTAACACCCAAATCATAGTAACTAACTTCTTTTTCATAATCATCAACATAAAGACGTAATGTGCTTCCATTTTCTCCATCAGAAATAGTTTCTGATAAATGGTTTATAGCCTCGTCTTTAGTCATCTGGGAAACATCTACATTTTCTATTAATATTCCGTTTAATATAAGGTTACTGTTTATTATGCTAGAGGCTTTGGAATATACTATAAATACAGCTATAATTATAATAACAATTACAGCAGCAATAATTATTTTAACAATATTTTTTTTAGGTTTAGTTTCTTTAGAATTGTTAATATTTTTATTTAAAGGTATATCTGAGTTTTTTGATGAAAAATCTTTATATGATGTACTTTTTATGTTTTTATGAGAGTCATTTAAAGGCTTGTTTTCAGATAAAGCATTTTTATTTAAAGAAGACTCGGTATTTATTGAAATATCTTCTTTATGTTCAAATTCATCATTTATATCATTATTGTTATCAGAAAAAACATCAGACAAGTCTTTAACATCTGAATTGTTATTAATGTCATTATCATAAGAGGTTGTCGGTGAAAAGGTATTGTTTTTTTCATTTGAGTCTTGAGAAAAAGATTTTTCAATATCAAAATCATCAATATCATCTTCATCAATAAGCTTGGCTGATATTTTTCTTAAATCGATTTCGTTGTCGGTATTTTCAAAACCGTTATTCTCTTTATCGACATTATTACGATCATCAGGGTTCATATTATCTGGTCCTTTCTGTTAGATTCAATATTAAGTATTATAATTATACAAAATCAAACATTATATTTCAAGTAAGTTATATTAATATTGTATTACAGTTATTATTAATATATCTAAAATTTAATATTTCTATTTTACTTTTTAAATAAAAAGTGATATTATTTTTGAATAAAGATTACTAAATTTATGGAGAATATAAAATGCAGAAAACAAATGCTATGAGATTACTTGAAAAACAAAAAATAAATTATTCTTCTGCTGAATATGAGTATAGTGAAAATGATTTATCCGGAGTATCAGCAGCGAAAAAAATAGGAGTTTCCCCTTCAGTTGTATATAAAACGCTTGTTGCAAAAGGGGATAAAAACGGAATAAATGTTTTTGTTATTCCTGTAGCAGAAGAGCTTGATTTAAAAAAAGCGGCAAAGGTTTCAAATAACAAAAAAATAGAGATGCTTCATGTAAAAGACCTTCTTACTGTGACAGGATATATAAGAGGCGGCTGTTCTCCTATAGGTATGAAAAAAAGATTCCCTACTTTTTTAGATGTTTCATCAGAAAAACTTTCTGAAATATATATAAGTGCTGGGGAAAGGGGAAAACAAATAATTATAAATCCTTCTGACTTAATTAAAGTTACCGGTGCTTCAGTTTTTGATATTATATGTCAAAAAGAAGAATAAAAATCAGTTGACAAAAATATTTAAAAATTTTATAATCTTAATATTGGAATATAGGATGCCATAAAAAGAAGGAGTAACCGGATTTTTGCATTTTCAGAG
>CALWSX010000057.1 GCA_944384285.1 uncultured Lachnospiraceae bacterium | reverse complement strand
TATCGAACCAGATCCAGAATTAGTTAAAAACTACGAAGAAATCGCTGAAGTTATGGAAAACGTAGCTCACAGAAAACCTCAGACATTCCGTGAAGCATTACAGCACTGTGTACTTTCACACATCTCAGTTATTAATGAAGACCCAATGTCAGGTATGTCAATTGGTAGAATTGGTCAGGTTCTCCAGCCATTCTATGAAAAGAGCTTAAGAGATGGTAACATCACAAGAGAAGAAGCTATCGAACTTCTTGAATACCATAGATTAAAAATCCAGTGCATCGAATGTTTCGCTTCATCAGGCGTTAACGGTGGTGTTCTTTCAGGTAACACATTCGACAACCTTTCACTCGGTGGTTTAAACAACGAAGGTTTAACAGCTGTTTGTGAAGTTGAATACTTAATCCTTGAAGCTGATATGAGATTCAAAATTCCGCAGCCAACACTTTCAGTTCTTTATGATGAAAAAACACCTGAAGACTTCCTTATGCTTGCTGCAGCTTGTACAAAAATGGGTATGGGCTTCCCAGCTTGGATGAACAACCAGGGTGGTATCAACTTCATGCTTAACAACTACGGTCCAGAAGGCATGACTCTTAAAGATGCACGTGCTTGGTGTCTCGGTGGATGTCTTGAATCATCATCAGGATGCTTCCAGCCACTCGAATTAGACGGTAAAGTTTGGATGGTCCCTGGTGGCGCTGGCCCAACAACATCAACAGGTGTTCACTTCATCGCATTACCAAAAATCCTTGAAATGGTATTAACAAATGGTTATGACCACAGAACAGGAAAACAGTTATTTGCACCACTTAACAAAGAACTCAATTCTATTGATGATATCTGGGATGCATTCATGGAATACAACTTCATGATCACAGACGTTGTTAACAAAGCTAACAACCTTCAGATGGATATTTGGAGAAAGAAAAACATGCCTATTGCAGCTTCTCTCTTAAAACCAGACTGCTTCAGAGATGGTTTCCATCAGGGTATCCTTGGTTCAAGATATAACTGTACATACAACTATGAATCATGTGGTACAATTACACTTGTTAACTCAATGACAGCTATCAAAAAACTTGTATTTGATGACAAAAAATATACATTAGAAGAATTAACAGACGCTTTACTTAACAACTTTGGTTTCCAGACAGCTTATGAAACAGGTGTATTCTCACCAGACCACAGAATCGCTACAGACGAAGCTCCAAAATATGCTCAGATCTTCGCTGACTGTATCAACGCTCCAAAATATGGTAACGCTGATATGTACGCTGACATCGAATTAGTTAAATACGAAGACCTTATGGAACCATTCTGTAAGAAATTCTATTCATGTCTTGGACATCCATTATACCTTTGCCAGATCTCCGTTTCTACACACGGTGCTCAGGGCTTCATCACATTAGCTACTGCTGACGGACGTCTTGCTGGTACAACATACGCTGACGGTTCAACTTCAGCTGCTTCTAACACAGATAAAAACGGTATCTACGCTATCTTCGAATCTGCTACAGTATACGATCACTCAAGAGCTCAGAATACACAGATGAACCTTAAACTTCATCCATCAGCAGTTAAAGGTATCAACGGTACAAGAAAACTCCTTGACCTCATCCGTGCTTACATGAGAAAAGGTGGTTTCCACGTTCAGTTCAACGTTGTTGACTCTAACATCCTTAGAAAAGCTCAGAAACAGCCTGAAGCTTATAGAGATCTTATGGTTCGTGTTGCTGGATTTACACAGTACTGGTGTGAAATCGGTAAACCTATCCAGGACGAAGTTATCTACAGAACAGAATACGAAGAAGCATAATTTATTACTAATTGCTTAAATTTTACGAAACACTTATTTGAGGAGGTTCTTTTATAATGAGTATGAGACATTACGATTGCAAAAATTACATTAACCTTGACTGTGAAAAAGGTATGTGTGCTATTTCTAAATTAATCGTTCCTATTGACGGTAAAGGTAGTGAAGGTTGTCCAGCTTTTGTACCTGCTGAAAAATGCGAAAACTGTGCTAACTTCTCAAACCCTGACAGCTATGGCATTGGTACATGCACAGGCTTTGACGTAGAAAACTGGGCATTCGCATCTTGTGGTGCTCTCACATGTGAAAACTACAAAGCTAGATAATTATATCTTACGCTGATGTTTTTACATCAACCTTAAAGTAACAAATAAGCAAGTATAATGCAGTGGAGATAACCTTCCGTTATCTCCACTGTTATTAAAGATAAGTTTTTTAGCTATTAATAAGCAGTTTGGGAAGGGTGTTTATTGTCATTAGCATTCAAAAATTTACGGGCTTGTTTTATTTTGTTTTCATTTAATGTTGATTAAGCAAAAAGTTTAATCACATATTAATTACATATTTTAAATAATATTGATTTATATGATTTGGAGGATAAATTAAATGAAAAGTAAAGAAAAAGGTCTTATATTCGATATTCAGTCATTTTCCGTTCATGACGGTCCTGGATGTAGAACTAACGTATTTTTTGTTGGCTGCCCATTAAGATGTAAATGGTGTGCTAACCCTGAAAGCTTTGGCAACAAGAGACATGTAATGTTCTCTGCAAACACTTGTAAATACAGCTCAGGCTGTACAGCTTGTCGTAATGCATGTCCACGTGGTGGTCTTGATTTCACAGAAGAAGGCAAACCAATCATGAATTGGGCTGTATGTAAAGCTTGCGAAACATTTGAATGTATTGCAACTTGTGCAAACGGTTCATTAAAAATGTGTGGTAAAGAGTACACAGTTGAAGAACTCATGAAAATCTTAAAAAGAGACTTTTCTAACTGGGGTTCAGAAGGTGGGGTTACCTTTACAGGCGGTGAACCTTTAGGACATCATGAGTTCCTTTTAGAAGTACTCAAAGAATGCAAGAGAAGCCAGATCCATACTGCTATTGAAACAAGTAGCTATATTGATACACCTACATACCTTAAAGTTATGTCATATATTAACTTTGCTTTCACAGATGTTAAAAATATGGATAGAGAAAAACATAAAGAAGGTACAGGTGTATACAATGACCTTATCTTACACAATATTTCAACACTTAAAAAATCCGGATGGCAGGGTAGACTTGTATTAAGACAGCCTACTATCGCAGGATACAATGATAGTGATGAAAATGCTTTAAAACTCATCGAGTTCATGAAAGAAAATGATTTATATGAAATCAACCTCTTAAAATTCCACCGCCTTGGTGAAACAAAATGGAATCAGCTTGGCTTAAAATATGCTTATAGCACAGGTGGAACAATGACTGATGAGAGAATGGCAGAATTACAGTCATTATATTTAGATCACAATATTGCTTGCTATATTGGGGATAAAACTCCATTCTAATATTTGCGGTTATATTTAGAGATTTAAATAAGTTATAAAAATTAAGTTATTATTTTATACGTTTTATATTTATATATAGCTTATATAGCATTTAGATATAATCGTATAGTAAAATTGAATAGAGTTTGGCGGTAATAATTGGAAAAAACAGTATTCCGGATATGGTGGAGTTATAATTTTACTTGATTTTTTTCATAAAAATGTAGTAAAATATAATTAAAATTTAATAACGGAATAATTGTTTATCCTTGTGTGCCTAAATAGGTCTGTAATTAGCCTTAATACTATTGTATGTAAATTACATTAATAATTATTAGGAGGCTAAATCATGGGAAACGAAACTGCAAAACCAAAAATGACTGCTGGCGTATTTATTAAAAAAGCTATCTTTTATGTAATCGGATTCTTCTTTATCGCTGTTGGTATCATTATTTCTAAAAAATCAGGAACAGGTATTTCTCCTGTATCTTGTGTACCTTATGCGTTAGAATTAATCTGGGGAATTGAATTAGGTGCTGGTTCACGTCTTATTTATGCAATCTGTATCATACTTCAGTTCATAATTTTAAGAAAATTCAAAATTTCTATTATATTACAGTTCGTAGCTACATTTATCCTTGGTTACTTTGTAACATTCTGTAACCTCTTTGTTAAATTACCAGACCCAGCTAACTATGGTATTCAGCTTGTATATCTTGTAATAAGTTTCTTTGTTATCGCTATCGGTGTTGCTTTATACGTAATGCCAGGCTTCCCTCCAAACCCACCAGAAGGTCTTGCTACAGCAATTTCTCAGGTTTCAAATGGTAAGCTTACATTCGGTAACGCAAAAATCATCGTTGACACAACAATGGTTATCATTTCTGCAGCTCTTTCACTTATCTTCTTAGGCGGACTTAAATCAGTTCGTGAAGGTACAATTCTTGCGGCTATCATCATCGGTAAAATCGTTGGTGTTATCATGAAAAAATATAGAGCTAAGGCTGTTGCTTGGATGAACAAATAATTAGTCCGTTACAAAGGGGACTGATTAAATGGAACTAAAAGATTCACCTATTTATAAATTTATTAAGAATTATATAGATGATATCGAAATAGTTAAGTTCAAAAAAGGCGAATACATTGAACGAGCGGATAGTGATAGTAATTGCATTTATTATATTCTTGACGGTAATGTTAAGGAAGAAAGCGTTTCCAGATCGGGTAACAGAGTATTAATTGACGAGATTTCTACGGGTAAATTTGCTGGTCATATCAGTAAATTGCGTGGTTCATCTTTCCATTGTGATGCAATTGCCAAGACACCTTGTACTCTTGCACGCATTAAAATTGATATTTTATATAAGTTATTCGAAAATGATGAATTTGCCAGATATTTCTATCTCATAACAAGTGATCGAATATATTATATGTATAAAAAACTTTTGCTTGAAAGATTATTTAGTTGGGAAGAAATAGTTTCATATCATATTTTGCATAATTCAAAAAATGATGTTTTTGTTTATAAAAGTATGTATGATATTTGTGAACAACTTAATATCAGTAGAAGAGGGCTTTATAATATAATAAATAAATTTGTATATGAGGGTTATTTGGAAAAAAAGGAAAATGTTTTTATAATAAAGGACAGAGACTATCTTATGTCGTTGGCTCATGATGTTTATGAGTATTATCAAGGGAATTAGTTTATTCCTTTTAAAACCTCGCTTCATACGAAGCGAGGTTTTTTTTTCTTCTATTATATAATTAAGGAAGAAAAAATAAGATAAAAATAAAAGATAAAAGATATAAGGTTAAAGAGAGGTAATTTTTATATAGCTATATTTATTAATATAACTATATAATTATATACGAGCAGATTTCTAGTAAGTTTAAAATAAATAATGGAAATTAAAATATAATTTTAAATAAAAATTATAACAAAAAAAGAACGCTGCAAATATTTGCAGCGTTCAAAAGATAATAAGGGGAAGAAGTAGAGAAAATGTTACGCTGGGGGATAATAACATTTTCATTATAAGTGTTACCGTTTAATAATTTTTTATTCATTCAAAATTTGTTTGGATTATAAAGAAAAAATATAAAAATAAAAATAAAGTAAGTAAATATAAAAATATTTAATACTTTATTTTTATTATTAAAATTTGTATTTATGTAATTAAGAAATTATTTTTATTTTTGAGTTAGCAATATCAGCAATTTTATTAGCATCATCAAGTGATTTAGAAATAACTGTAAGATGTCCCATTTTTCTTTTAGGTTTTGTCATTTCTTTTCCATATATATGTAAAAAGGTTCCATCTAGTGAAAGTATTTCTTCAGCCCCTTTTACTAAAGCTTTACCAGAATATCCATTTTCACCAAGTATGTTTATCATAACGGTTGGCATAATTAAATCAGGTGAACCTAAAGGGAGCCCAGATACTGCTCTTATATGTTGTTCAAATTGGCTTGTAATACAACCTTCTATAGTATAGTGTCCTGAGTTATGAGGTCGAGGAGCAACTTCGTTAACAGAAAGCTCTCCGTCTTTTCCTACAAACATTTCAACACAAAACATTCCTACACCTTCAAAAACTTTCATCACATTTTCAGCTAGATCCATAGCTTTTTTAGAGATTTCATCAGATATTGATGCAGGAACTAAAGTTTTATAAAGAATACTTTCATGGTGAATATTTTGTGCTACAGGATAAACTTTAATTTCTCCAGAAACACTTCTGCATGCAAGTACAGAAATTTCCATTGTGTATTCAAAAAATTTTTCGGACATAAGGTCACAAGTTTCACCATTTAATGTATGAAATGCTTCTTCTAATTGATTTTCAGATTCAACTAAAAAATTACCTTTTCCGTCATATCCGTCTTTGCAAGATTTAAGCATAAATGGATATGAATATTTTTCACCAAATTTTTTCATATCATCTAAAGTATAAATTCTTAAAAAATCTGCAACAGGAATATTATTATTTCTTAAAACAGTTTTTTGTGAAAATTTATCTTGGATAATTTTAAGGCTTTTAGCAGTAGGGTATACTTTTTTACCACTGTCCTCAAGTTTTTGTAAAATATCTGCATTTATATGTTCAAACTCATAAGTTATAACATCGGATTTTTCGGCAAGTAATTTTATGGCGTTTTCATCATGAAAATCAGCTATAATATGTTCATCTGATATTGAATGAGAAGGACATTTTTCTGTAGGGTCAAGGGTGATAATATAAAATCCCATTTTTTTAGCTTCTAAAATCATCATTTGACCAAGCTGTCCGCCACCAATAATTCCTATTTTCTTTTGTAAATTTTCCATTGTATTGCCTCCAAAGAAATTCTTATTCTTAGATTATTTTAGTTTATTTTTTTAAATATGTAAACAGTAACTTATAAAGTCGTTAAATGAAAGAGTAATGTTCTTTTTTTTTATAATGAATTATGGTATGATATAATAAAATGATTATGTCTTACGAGGTGAGAATGTGACGAACAAAACAGTAAAGACAAGCAATAAAAATACTTCGTCTAAAAGAAAAACAACAAATAAAAAAATTTCATCTGCTAAAAAAGCGTCAACAAATAAAACAAATTCTGCAAAGAAAACTACTTCATCAAATCAAAATTCTAAATCAACACAAAATTCTCAATATGGTAAATCTATTATTGATGAAGTTGTTCTTATAGCTTTAATTGTATTTTCTTTTATATTATTAATAGCATTATTTACAGAAAAAATGGGAATAGTAGGTTCCGGTCTTTCAAGGCTTTTAAAAGGTCTTTTAGGTATAGGCGGTTTCTTTTTACCTATTATAATAATTGCATTTTGTGTTTATTTACTCTCAAAGAAGCCTAAAAAGTTTTTAGGTATTAAAATTTTTGGGAGTGTATTATTTTGTATAAGTGTTGGTATGCTTTTTTCTGTTATTTTTGATTCTCCAAATTTAACGGATAAAATTTTCCAAAATATAAAAACACTCTACTTAAATGGTTCTGGTTTTAATGGAGGTATAATAGGCGGGTATCTTGCTCTTGGATTAGAAAATGCTTTTAATGCGCCGGTTGCAGCTATAATATCATTAGCTTTACTCATTATATCAATTATACTTGCAACAGGACGTTCATTTTTTCTTTTTATCGGAAGATTTTTTACTTTTGTTGGATCAAGAAAAGAAAAACTTCAAGAATATCGAGATGAAAGATATGATGATTATGACGACTATAACGATTATGATGATTATGATGACTACGATGACCATAGTGTTTTAGATAACGAATTTTCAGACAAATATGTAAACAGTCCATCAGAGCTTGCTGAAAAGTATAAAATGCAGAAAAAAAGAAAAATGCATAATATTCTTGTAGATGAATCTGACTATGAAAAATCTATTAAAATGGACAAGCCTATTGAAAAAAAATCAAATAATTTTGAAATAAATGATAATAATTTAATAGATTTTAAAGAAATTAAAAGTGTAAGTACCCCTGTTGAAGCAAGTGATAAAAAGGCATTTGATTTTATAAAAGAAATTAAAAGGGATAGGGATAGTCTTTATTCAAGCCATATTGAAATAAATCCTACAGAAAATGATACTGATAAAAGTTATGTTCTTGATTTAACAAAAGATGAGTCAGAGGATTCGTATTATGAAGATTTGATAAATGAATTTGGAAGTCAAAACTATTATGAAGATGAATATTTATATTCAAAAGATAATGAAGATATAAATTCTGATAATACTGATCTTGAAGAAAACAATACTAATAATTCTCAAGAGGCTTTGGATAATGATTATATAAATAATGAAGCTATAAATAATGTTGAAGAAAATCATGTTGAAACTGAGAATCAAAACCCAACAGAAGATGAAAATGATTTGGATCAAAATCTTTTAAAAGAGGTTAGTATGGGTCTTATAAATCCAACAACTGAGAATATAGCGGATAAAATGAACGAAAGCGGTTTTGCAAATAAAGATCCTGAAACTGCAGAAAATATTAATACATATAAAAAAGAACCTGAAATAAAACAAGAAGAAAAGATACAAAGTTCTTCAATGATAAAACCGTCAGAAGAAAAATATGTATTTC
>CALWSX010000056.1 GCA_944384285.1 uncultured Lachnospiraceae bacterium | reverse complement strand
GAACTTAAAGCTATTTCAGGATTTGTTTTCATTTTTTTATGTGTATAAAGCTCGATATCGTATTCTAAAACATCATTAAAGAAATCTACAAGTTCCGGAATGTCATTAAATGTTTCAAGTCTGCCTTTTAAAAGATGTGCAATTTTTTCTAAGTCAAGATTTTCTCTTGTGATTGCTTCTTTAACTTTAGGAAGAGCTTTTTCCATATATTTATCCATATCCATAGCTTTGATATATTCACCGTTCATCCATGTAAGTTTTTTAATATCAAAAATAGAAGGTGATTTGCTTAAACCTTTGATATCAAAACATTCTTCAAGGTCTTTAAGTGAAAAAATTTCTCTGTTATCAGATGGGCTCCAACCTAAAAGAGCAATATAGTTAAGAATAGCTTCAACTACATAACCTTCTCTTATTAAATCTTCAAAAGATTTATCTCCATGTCTTTTTGAAAGTTTGTTATGAGCGTCTCTCATAACCGGAGGAAGGTGAATATATTCAGGTGGATTCCAGCCAAAAGCGTTGTAAAGAAGATTATATTTTGGTGTAGAAGAAAGATATTCGCTTCCTCTTACAACGTGTGTTATATTCATAAGGTGGTCATCAACTACGTTTGCAAAATTATAAGTTGGGTAACCGTCAGCTTTCATTAAAATCTGGTCATCAAGTTCTTTGTTTTCAACAGTTATGCTTCCGTAAACAACATCATGGAAAGTAGTTGTTCCTTCTGTAGGCATTTTCTGACGAATAACATAAGGTACACCTTCATCAAGGTTTTTCTGAATTTCTTCTTTTGAAAGAGTTAAACAATGTCTGTCATATCTACCGAAGGAAGTTCCTTCTTCATTTGATGTTTTAAGAGTTTCAAGTCTCTCTTTTGTACAGAAACAATAGTAAGCTTCGCCTTTTTCTACAAGCTGTTTTGCATAGTCCATATAAAGACCCATTCTTTCACTCTGTACGTATGGGCCATAATCTCCGCCAACATCAGGACCTTCATCATGTTTTAAGCCCGTCATTTTCATTGTGTTATATATAACGTCCAAAGCGCCCTCTACAAATCTTTCCTGGTCTGTATCCTCTATACGGAGAATAAATTTACCTCCCTGTGATTTTGCGATAAGGTATTCATAAAGTGCTGTTCTTAAGTTTCCGATATGCATATACCCTGTAGGGCTCGGAGCAAATCTTGTTCTTACTTCCATAATAAATAAAACTTCCTTTCAAAAAATTTTTATATAAAGAGTTTCCACAAAAACCCCACAAAAAACACATATAGTCAGTATACCAACTATTTTTCATACTTTCAATATTATTTAGGCAATCCGTATAAAGCAAGAACGGTATTTTTATATCTTCCGTCTTCTGAAACCTCTTCTTTAAACCATTTTGGAGGAATAAATTTTTCGGAATCTTCCATAGATTTAAACTCAACCTCAACGGTATAAAGTCCTGTAAGTTCACCTTTATAAATATCATACTCTGCTGTATACCCATTTTCTAATGGTATAAAATATCGTCTTTTTGAAACGATTTTTGTTTCTACTTTTTTTAAAAGGTCTTCATATTCTTTTTTTGATATCATAAGTTCATATTCTTCTCTTGCTATAGAACCTTTTCCCTTTATAGTAAGAACATACTCATCATTTTGTTTTCTGATTCTTATTGTAGGTTTTATACTTATATATGCCTGGTCAATATCTTTATATGGATACTTGCTTAAGTCAAAATCAACTTCATCACACAAATATTTTCTTTCTATTTCCACAAAAAATACCCCCTTTTTTGTTTTCTATTTTTATTGTATACTAATAATAGTTTATTTTAAATATTCTAACAAGCTTTTTTTATTATTTTTTATAGGAGGTTAATATTATGAAAGTATATGTTTTTCTTGCAGATGGATTTGAACTTATTGAAGCTTTAACCCCCGTTGATTTTTTAAGAAGAGCCGGCCTTGAAGTAGTTACTATTAGTATATCCGACTCTTTATCAGTTTTAAGCAGCCAGAATGTTTCCGTAAATGCGGATAAATGTGTATCTGATATAAATTCTTTTTCTGATGCTAAATGTGTTATACTTCCTGGGGGAATGCCTGGTACATTAAATCTTTTAAACAACGAAGTTGTAGAAAAAACTGTTAAAGAATTTTATAATGACGGAAAACTTGTATGCGCAATTTGTGCCGCGCCTTTAATTTTAGGAGCTTTTGGCCTTTTAAATGGTAAAAAAGCCACATCTTATCCTGGGTTTGAAGGAAAGCTTACAGGTGCAGAAGTTGTTAAACGTGCTGTTGTATGCGACAAAAATGTAATTACAGCTTCCGGCGTTGGGGCTGCTGACAGATTTTCTTTTGAAATCATTAAATATCTTTTAGGAAAAGAAAAATCGGACGAAATTATTAAAGAAACAACTTATGACTACGAATAAAAGGAGAAAAAAATGAACTTTATTGTTGCTGTAGATGAAAACTGGAATATAGGAAAGGATAACGACTTACTTATAAAAATTCCTGAAGATATGAGTCGTTTCAGAGAAATTACCCTTGGAAAAGCTGTTGTTATGGGCAGAAAAACTTTAGAATCCTTTCCGGGAGGAAAGCCTCTTAAAAACAGAAAAAATATTGTTATTACAAGAAATCCTGATTTTAAATGTGAAAACGCCGATATTTTTTACAGCGTTGAAGAATTTTTATCAAACAAATCAGACTACACTGAGGATATATATGTTATAGGCGGAGGAACAATTTATAACCAGCTTATGAATTATTGTAAATATGCCTATATAACAAAAATTTATACTGTTTTTGATGCCGATACCAAAATAAACTCTCTTGATGATTCTCCTAACTGGGAAATTATAGAAAGAAGCGAGCTTAAAGAATGGAATGGTATAAGATTTCAGTATTTAACCTATGAAAATGCTGATATTTATTAATATTGAATTTTTCTGATTGCTTTAAAAAGGAGGCAAAATTTATGAAAGTTATGCTTCTTGGAATAGCTTTTTTACTCTTCGGACTTTGCATATCTACAGGTAATTTTTTTGGATTTGTATTCGGAGCTTTGGGGTTAATGATTTCTATAGCTGGAATGTTTACAGGTACCACAAAATAAATATAAAAAAGAGGCTGTTTAAAACAGCCTGTTTTTTTTATTTTCTTAAAAATACAATTCCCAATGTATTTGGACCACTGTGTGTTCCTACAGTTATCCCTATGTCTGTTACAAGAAGCTCTTTAAATATATTAAGACTTTTTACATACTCAACCATTTCTTCTACAAACTCTTTATTTTCCATATTATGAGTTATAAAAGCTCTTTCTGTATCAAAATCATCTCTGTTTTCAAGTCTTTTTTTTAAATAAAGCTTTGCACATCTTTCTATTGAACCTCTGTATTTTTTACCAGGTTTAAGTAAACCATCTTTAAGCTCAAGGCATACTTTTAATTTTAAAATAGATGTTCCCAAATATTCAAGTGCACTGCATCTTCCACCCTTTTTAAGGTATAAAAGGGTATCTACAACAAAGCTTAACTCAACCTTTTCAGAAAGTTCCGTTATAATATCATAAATTTCTTTTGCGCTATAACCTTCTTTTGCAAGGATTGCAGCTTTTATAACCAAAAGACCTATGCCTGTTGAAAGATTGTTAGAATCAGCTACATAAACATTTTCATATTCAAGAGCCATTAATCTTGCATTATTAAAAGCGGAAGAAAAATTACTGCCAAGTCCAATATGAACAATCTGCCATCCTTCAGCTGTAAGTTTATCAAAAAGGGCTTTGAATTCTAAAGGGGTTGGTGCGGCAGTTTTGGGAAGTTCATCATATTCATCAACAAGCTTGTACATTTCTTTGTTGCTTAATTCTTTGCTTGATTTATACATTTTTCCGCCTATAGTTGTATAAATAGGAATAATTTGTGTAATATTATATTTTTCCAAAAGCTCATCAGAAAGGTCTATACTTCCATCTGTCGTAATTATAGTTTTAACCTCTTTATTAATCATACTTAGTCCTTCTTTCCGCTAAAAAAACAAAACATAAAAAGTGTAAATAAAAATTCCCAAATATATATACGGAATCCAAAATATGATAGTTTAATATTTTATATAAAATAAACATTTTTTTGATTAAATATAAATAAATGGTATCATATTATTTTAAACTGTGCAATAGATAGCTTTATTATCCGTTTTTTTAAGATATATTTCATGTGTCCGTTTAAAGGGACACATTTTTCCAAGATATAAATATGTGTTGACATGATAATTTATATGACGTATAATTAGAACATAAGTTCGATATATTTTAAGGGAGGTTTTCTCGTGGCAGATAAAAAAACTCAGAAAAAAAATGACGCTGTTTTTGAAAATAAAGAAAAAGCTCTTGCGGCTACTATAGCAAAACTTGAAAAAGATTTTGGAAAAGGCGCTGTTATGAAACTTGGTGACCAAACTAAAATGAATATAGATGTTACTCCTACTGGTTGTTTGAGCCTTGACGTTGCTCTTGGCGTCGGTGGTATTCCTAAGGGACGAATTATAGAAGTATTTGGTCCTGAATCTTCCGGTAAAACTACTCTTGCTCTTCATATGGTTGCTGAAGTACAAAAACTTGGCGGAATTGCCGGATTTGTTGATGCAGAACATGCTATGGATCCTATTTATGCCAAAAATCTTGGTGTAGATATTAATAACCTTTACATTTCTCAGCCTGACGACGGTGAACAGGCCCTTGAAATTGTTGAAGCTATGGTACGTTCTGGAGCTATTGATATTATTGTTGTTGACTCTGTTGCAGCTTTGGTTCCAAAAGCTGAAATAGAAGGTGAAATGGGCGATTCACACATGGGGCTTCAAGCAAGACTTATGTCACAGGCCCTTCGTAAACTTACAGCAGTTACTAACAAATCAAACTGTACTGTAGTTTTTATTAACCAGCTTAGAGAAAAAATCGGTTCTGTTTATGGTCCTTCTGAAACTACTACTGGCGGACGTGCTTTAAAATTCTATGCATCTGTACGTATTGATATCAGAAAACTTGAAGTTATAAAACAAGGAAGCGACTTTATCGGCTCAAGAACTCGTGCAAAAATTGTTAAAAATAAAGTTGCACCTCCTTTTAAATCAACTGAATTTGACATAATTTACGGAAAAGGTATCTCAAAAGAGGGAGATATATTAGACCTTGCTGTTGATATGGAACTTATTAACAAGAGTGGTTCCTGGTACTCATACGGCGAAACAAGAATTGGACAGGGAAG
>CALWSX010000055.1 GCA_944384285.1 uncultured Lachnospiraceae bacterium | reverse complement strand
CCATAAGTTCAGGAATTATAAATCTTTTATTTGATTATATTTTAATAAAATTCTTTAATATGGGAATAAAAGGAGCTGCCTTTGCCAGTATCATAAGCTTTTCTTTTACATCTGTTTTAGGAATTATTTTATTTTTCCCTTTAAAAAAACGCACTTTATATTTTTCTGTTCCAAAACTAAGATTTAGAGTTTTAAAAAAGACTTTTACAAACGGTTTTTCTGAAATGGTTGTAAAACTTGCAAGCGGAATAATAACTTTTGCCTATAATATCACAATGTTAAAATTAATTGGAGAAAAAGGAATTGCGGCCATTTCTTCCGTCCAATACTCACAATCTATTTTAAGCTCTGTATTCTTTGGGTTTTCACTTGGTGCTGCTCCTATTTTTAGTTTTAATTTTGGAGCAAAAAATTATGATCGTATAAAGAAATTATTTAAAATATGTATCAAATACATTCTTATACTTTCTGCCCTCTCATTTTTAATTGCTGTAATATTTCGAACACAAATAATATCATTTTTTTTATCAAAAGACAAAGATATTTTTAACATTGCTTACGATGGCATGATTATTTTTTCTTTTTGCTATCTTTTTATGGGTTTAAATATTTTTACATCAAGTCTTTTCACAGCATTTTCAAACGGAAAGGTATCTACTTTGATATCTATGCTTCGTTCTTTTGTATTTTTACTTTTATTTATAATTATTTTTCCAAAATTATTTGGAATAACAGGAATATGGTTTGCAGTTCCTGTATCAGAACTTTTAACTTTATTTATATCCATTTTTTGCCTTAAAAAAGCAAAAAAACTTTATAAATACTAAAAATAGAGATATAATTTAAACAGCCCTAAGGCTGTTTTTATATTTTTTTAAAAATTTTTTATTTTTTTTGAAGGTTTTATCATTTTTGTTTCGTTATATATATGAAGTGGTAATCAAAAGATAAAAGGTGGTGAAGACAGTCTTGTGGATAACAACAAATTTAATTTAATAATGAAAAAATATGAGAGGCTGATTTTCACCGTATGTTTTAATTTTGTTAAAAATTATGATGATGCCATGAATTTATCCCAGGAAACCTTTATTTCAGCTTACTACAATATTGAAAAATGTGACGAAAATCACTATAAAGAATGGCTTACAAGAATAGCCATAAACAAGTCAAAAGATTTTCTTAAATCTGCTTATATTAAAAAGGTTTCTGTTGTTGGTGAAGACACATTTTCGGAATTTATTACAGAAAAATATATACCTGAAAAAGAGTATATTATGACCGAAAATGTAAACAAACTTAAAGAAAAAATATTAAATTTAAAAGAACCATACAAATTTGTTTCAAGAATGTATTTTTTAGAAGAAAAATCAATAAGCGAAATAAGCGAGGCTCTTAATCGTCCTAAAAAAACGGTACAGACCCAAATCCAAAGAGCCAGAAGTAAACTAAAAAATGAACTATTAGAGGAGGAGTTAAAATGATGGAATATTTTGATAAAGACGGACATTTAACAGAATATGCCTTTGCCCTTCTTCAAAAAGATGATACAGACCTTGAAACAAGATTTGAAATATCAGAACATTTATCTTTTTGTGATATGTGCCTTGAAAGGTATACAGCATATTTAACCAATGATAAATTAATAGAAAATATACCTTCTGGAATTTCTGAAAACGTATTTAAAAAGATAAAATATCGTGCTAAAAAATTACTTTTTAACAAATATTCGACAGTTGCAATAGCGGCAGCAATTTCTTTGACTATTTGGGGCGGAAATACTTTAAACACTGTATATGAATTTTCCGCAAAATTATATACTGCTGATATTAAAAAAATTGTAACAGAACAATATGAAAAAACAGAAAAAGTAATAGAAGATAAATTGGAAAAATTAATTAATAACATCTTTGATAAAGAAAAGGAGTTGTAAACTATGAAATATAAAAAGAACATACTTTTATCGTTTATATTTGGATGTATTCCGGGAGCTGGGCCTATGTACATGGGAGCTACTAAAAAAGGAACTGTAATTTTAACTTTATTCTCAGCAATTTCAGTATTTTCCGCTGTTTTAGGAATAAATGTAATTGTATTTTTACTTCCTGTAATATGGTTTTATTCTTTCTTTGATACATTTAATTTAAGAAATTTACCTTATGAAGAAGTTAAACAAGATGAAAAAGAATTTCTCTCCTCTTTTGGAAAACTCTTTGGAAAAGACTATTCTATGCTTGTAAATGGAAAAGAAAAATTTTGGGGAGTTATTCTTATTATTTTAGGTATTTATACATTACTTTCATTCTTCTCATTTATTCTTAATTCTATAGGACTTTACTTCTTATCCCCTATATTCAGAGTTATTCCAAATTTATTACTTGCTTTCATTCTTTTTTACTTTGGAATTAAGCTTGTTAAAAAAAGTAACACAAAAAAATATTACAAAGATGATGAAGACGTATCCTATTACAAATCTAACGATTGCAACGATTGTGAAAATACCGTAGTTACAGAAATTTATGAAGATAATTCTTCAGACGATGAAAATACCGAAGAAAAAGAAAATTAACCTATATTTGTTTAATCCTTATCTTTTATATAATATATCCTAAAAAACAAGAAGAGAGTTTAATAAACTCTCTTCTTGTTTTATTAAGCTTTTATTTTTCCGGTAAAAGTATTGTTTCCCCTACAAAAATTGTATCTGCATTTTTTAAATTATTAAATTTAACAACCTCCTCCATTCTTGAATTATCTCCATAATATTTGGTACAAATCAAACCTAAAGTATCTCCTGGCTGTACTTCATAAGATATAAAAACAGGTTCTTCTTTTGGTTCTGTCTTAGAAACATTTTGGTTGTCCTCTTCTTTTAATATTTCTTTTACATCTTTTGTTTCATCTTCTGTTTCTTTTTTGCTTTCAGGTTCTTCTGACGAAGTATTTGCAAAAACAGATCTTACTGTTTGTTCCTCTATTTTCTTAGACATATCATTATATGATGTTTTCATAGTTAAAATTTCTTTTTCCAAGACATCAATCTTACCTGCATTATTTATAAGACTTGCTCCCATCATTACACATGTTATACATAAAACAGCACTAATAGCTGTAAGAGCTCTATATCTGTTAATTATATTTTTTTCTTCTTCTTTTTTATCGTTTAAAACTTTTCTTATTTTCTTTGCTGCATCTATTCTCTCTTCCGGTTCTTTTTCTTCATTTGTTTTTTTAGCTGTAAAGCTATTATCTATCATATAATCCTGCATATTAGGATTTTTGGCATAATATACGAAATATCCTTTTGTTTCTCTTAACTCATCTGGAGTATTATCATCTTTTATAAAAAAGGCGTCCATTTTTTGTATACTGTCAATTACCATAAAAACGCTTCTTTTTTCCGAAAAATTGGCTTTATGATATTCCAAATCTGTATCCATAAGATATGTACCAAAACCTGATCGTGCATGGACCCACCCTACTATATCAAGCCCTTTAAAATACTGCTCCTTTTTTTCATTTGCATATATTTTACTTTCTTCACTAAATCTCAAAACTCCATTAATATTTTCTGAAAATTTGCCCTGGATTGCTCCGCTTATAATAATTAAATCTTTTCCATCAATAACCATACTTCTTCCTACAAGATAGGCTACCTTTTCGCTATTTCCACATGTTCTTGCGTATTGGTACAAATATGTATATACATAGTCCTCTATATATATTTTAGTATCCATATCGACACTACCCATTTGTTTAACGTTTACCGGAACCTCAAAATTATCTGTTTTTAAATTTATATTTTCATTTGGCATATTATTTTCCCCTCCTGCATATAATAAGTTGCTAATAAAAATATATC
>CALWSX010000054.1 GCA_944384285.1 uncultured Lachnospiraceae bacterium | reverse complement strand
AAGACTTGATTTAAAACAAATTAAATCTATTAACGATATTGTTTTATTAAAAGATGAGTTAAAAGTTAAAGGAATATTTACAGAAAAAGAGCTTTCTGTAATACAGGAAAATAAAATTTTTAATTTCATAAATTCCAATATAGGAAAAAGAATAAAAAATTCGCCTTATGTATTTAAAGAAAGACAGTTTGTTTTAAGTCTAATGCCTTGTGATATTTATAAAGAGGAAAAATATAAAGAAGTTGAAGAAAACATACTTGTTCATGGTATAATCGATTTATATTTTTTTGAAGACGAAGAGATTGTGCTTTTAGATTACAAAACAGATTCTTTAAAAAATACATCTGTTGAAAAAATAATTGAAAAATATAAAATCCAGCTTGATATTTATAAAAAGGCTTTAGAAAAAAGCTATAATAAAAAAGTAAAAGAAGTTTATCTTTACTTATATGACATAGATAAAGAGGTTTTAATAAAATAAAAATTTTTGGAGGTTAAAACATGAAAAAAATAAAACTTCTTATTTTTGCAACAATAATACTTGCAAGTATTATGATGGTAAATATTTTTGCTTCTGCCTCAGATGATGAACTCAGAGGTGTGTTTATAAGCAGTGTGTATAATTCGGATTTTCCAAAAACAAAAGATAATCCGGAAGCACAAAAACAGGAATTTATAAATATTTTGGATACATTAAAAGATACAGGTATAAACGCTGTATTTATGCAGGTAAGACCTAAAGGAGATGCTCTTTATGAGTCAGAAATAAATCCTTATTCAGATGTTTTAACTGGGATACAGGGTAAAGATCCGGGATATGACATAATGAATTTTATGATAGAAGAAACACATAAAAGAGGTATGGAGTTTCATGCATGGTTAAACCCATACAGGGTAACAACTTCAGGTACAGATATTTCAGTACTTTCAGATGACCACTTTGCAAAAAGAAATCCTGACACACTTATAACTTATAATAATGCACTTTATTATAATCCAGAGGATCCTGCGGTAAAACTTCATATTAAAGATACTGTAGCAGAAATAGTAAATAAATATGATGTTGATGGAATACATTTTGATGATTATTTTTATCCTACAAATTATCCTCTTCCTGAAGGAGAAGGCAGAGATGGTGCTACAGCAAACTTCAGACGCCAAACAACAAGTGAGCTCATAAGAGATATACATGATACTATTAAAGCTTTAGATCCTGATGTATCTTTTGGTGTAAGCCCTATAGGAATTTGGAAAAATTCAAAAACAGATCCTTATGGTTCTGAAACAAATGGTTCAGAAGGTTATTATACAGTTTTTGCCGATCCTGTAGATTGGGTTAAAAACGGATATGTCGACTATATTGCTCCTCAGATTTATTGGGAAACAACTTTAGCTGCTGCTCCTTATGAAAAAGTATTGGAATTTTGGGATAAAGTAGTCGATGGTACAGACGTTGATTTATATGTTGCACAGGGTATTTATAAAGATGCAATATCAAAAGAAATAAAAACTCAGCTTGATATTAATAAAAAATATGATGTAAAAGGAAGTATATTCTTTAGCCTTAAAGATATTTTAAATAACAGACAGGGTGTTACTGATGCCTTAAAGGCCTATTATTCAAATGAAGAAGAACCAAAAGAAGAAGTTATCCCGCAGCCAAAACCTGAAGAAAAACCAGATGTACCTGATATAAGTACAGTAAAAAAAGATGCAATTTTTAACCAAAGCGCTGTAAGCGTTGATGGTGAAAATATAAATTTTGAGGCTTATAACATAGATGGATACAATTATTTTAAATTAAGAGACGTTGCAGCAGCATTAAAAGATGGTGATTCAGCTTTTAATGTTTTATGGGACGAAAGTAAATTTGCTATAAATATTGTTACAGATTCTATGTATTCCCCTATAGGAAATGAACTTCAAATTGGTAGTAAAACAAATAAAATTGCTACACAATCAACAGCTAAGCTTTTTGTAAATGGGGAAAATAAATATATTGAAGCTTACAATATAGATGGTAATACATACTATAAATTAAGAGACTTGGCAGATATTATAGGTTTTAATGTTATATGGAATGAAAATACAGAGACAATATTTATAGTATCATAATTTTTATTGCTAAAATAAATAAGAAAATAAAATCCCAAGCTAAGCTTGGGATTTTATTTTGGCAATAGGAAAATTAAATTTTTAGGAATTTATAAAAATATCATATATATTTGTAGAGGAATTAAAAACTTTTAGTTTCAAGGTTTAAAAAATATTCGTCATTAATTTTAGTTAATTTTTCGGTGTATTCTTTTGAAGGACCGCCTATAACATTTCTTGCCTCAACGCATTTTTCGATTTTAATATCATCATAAACTGTTTCGTTAAATACAGGAGAAATTTCTTTGTATTCTTCAATAGTAAGTTCGTCAAGGCTTTTATTTTCGTTTATGCAATAAAGTACAAGTTTTCCTATTATTGCGTGAGCGTCTCTGAAAGGAACACCGTTTTTTACAAGCCAGTCCGCAGCATCGGTTGCATTTGTAAAACCACCTTTTGCTGCATTAAGCATATTTTCTTTTTTAAATTTCATAGTATGAACCATTTCTGTAAATACAGGGAGTACAGAAGTTATAGTATCAATAGCCGCAAAAACAGGTTCTTTGTCTTCCTGCATATCCTTGTTATATGCAAGAGGAATACCTTTCATAACAGTAAGTAAAGAGAACAAGTATCCATAGACTCTGCCTGTTTTGCCTCTTATAAGTTCTGCCATATCAGGATTTTTCTTCTGAGGCATAATGCTTGAACCTGTTGCGTAAGCATCATCGATTTCTACAAACTTAAATTCATGACTGCTCCAAAGTATAAGTTCTTCACAAAAACGACTTAAGTGCATCATAAGTATTGAACAAGCAGATAAAAATTCAATACAAAAATCCCTGTCGCTTACAGCGTCCATACTGTTTAATGTAATTGCATCGAAGTCAAGCTCTTTCATTACAAATTCTCTGTCAAGAGGGTAGGTTGTAGTTGCTAAAGCTCCGGAACCAAGAGGCATTACATTTGTACGTTTGTAAACGTCGTTTAATCTGTCATAGTCTCTTTTAAGCATTTCAACATAAGCTAAAATATGATGAGCTACAGTAACAGGCTGTGCTCTCTGAAGGTGAGTATAGCCCGGCATAATTGTTTCTGTATTTTCTTTTGCAATGTTGTTTAAAACTTTCATAAGTTCTAAAACAAGAGCTTTTATTTCTATAATTTCGTCTTTAAGATACATACGGATATCAAGGGCAACCTGGTCGTTTCGACTTCTTCCGGTATGAAGTTTTTTGCCTATATCACCTATACGTTTAATAAGCATAGTTTCGATATTCATGTGAATATCTTCTGCTTTTTCATCAAATTCTACATTTCCGTTTTCAATATCAGAAAGAATTTCTTTAAGAGTTTTTTCTATAAGTAAAGAATCATCTTTAGGTATAATATCTTGTTTTCCAAGCATTTTTACATGAGCAATGCTTCCTAATATATCTTGTTTATACATTCTTTTGTCAAAAGAAATTGATGAGTGAAAATGGTCTGTAAAATCATTTGTTGATTTAGTAAAACGACCGCCCCAAAGTTTCATAATTTTAGTATCTCCTTTTAAATTTATTATTTATCTAAATTCTGTTTCATCATTGCACGTACTTTTAAAGGAAGTCCGAAAAGATTAATAAATCCGTTAGCATCTTTATGGTTATAAAGTTCGCCTGTTGTAAAGCTTGCAATAGATTCATTGTATAATGAGTAAGGACTTTCTGCACCTGCAGGAATGATATTACCTTTGTAAAGTTTTAATTTAACTTTTCCTGTAACAGTTTTGTTTATTTCATCAAAGTATGCTGATAAAGATTCACGAAGAGGAGTAAACCATTCGCCGCTGTATACAAGTTCAGTAAATTTTGTGCTGCAAATTTCGTTCCATGCCTGGCACTGTTTGTCAAGGCAGAGATATTCAAGTTCTCTGTGAGCATAGTATAAAATACTTCCGCCTGGTGTTTCATAGATACCTCTTGATTTCATACCTACAACACGGTTTTCGCATATATCCTGAATACCAATACCGTTTTTGCCGCCAATTTCGTTTAATATAGTAATAAGTTCTTTAGGAGAAACTTCTTTTCCATCAACTTTTTTACAAATACCTTCTTCAAATTCAAGAGTAACATAAGTAGGTACATCAGGAGCTTTTTCAGGTGTAACTCCAAGCTGTAATATTTTATCATAGTCTGGTTCATTTGCAGGATCTTCAAGGTCAAGCCCTTCGTGGCTTAAATGCCAAATATTTTTGTCTCTGCTGTAGCTGTCATCTTTTTTAACAGGAACAGGAAGGCCTCTTTCTTCAAGGAATTTAACTTCGTCTTCACGGGATTGCATTTTCCATGTGTCAAGACGCCAAGGAGCAATAATTTTAAGTTCAGGAGCAAGAGCTTTAATAGTAAGTTCAAAACGAACCTGGTCATTTCCTTTTCCTGTAGCTCCGTGACAAATAGCTGTAGCACCTTCTTTTTTAGCAATTTCTACAAGTCTTTTTGCAATAAGAGGACGTGCCATAGATGTACCTAAAAGGTATTTTCCTTCATAAACAGCGTTAGCTTTTACGCAAGGGAAAATGAAATCTTTAATAAATTCATCTGTTAAGTCTTCGATATAAAGTTTGCTTGCTCCTGTAGAAAGAGCCTTTTTTTCAAGACCTTCAGTTTCGCTTCCCTGTCCAACATCACCACAAACAGCAATAACTTCTGCATCATAGTTTTCTTTAAGCCAAGGTATAATAACAGATGTATCAAGTCCTCCAGAATATGCAAGTACAATTTTTTCTTTCATAAATAATTCCTCCTAAATATCTTAAAATTCTTTTATCGTAAATTAATTGATATAAACATTCAAACATAGTTTATATTTTTATACTTATTATACACCTAAATTTATAATATGCAACAATTTTTATATATTTCTGCATATTTGCCAAAAAATATGTATATTTTAATGAAAATATGTGTAATTATAAAAATGGTGAATATAATATAAAAAAAAAGATGATTTTATTAAATATATATGATACTATATACATAGATTAAAATGGCTGTTTAATAAAGGTGAATTTTTAAGGGAGTTGAATCTTATGGGGAAAAATATTAAAGTTTTAAAGGCTTTTATAACAGGAGGGTGCGTTTGTGTATTTGCACAATTTGTACATAATTATTTTTTAGGAAAAGGAATATCGGTTGATGATGCTGTATTTTATACAATAATTGTGCATATTGTAATAGCATCAATTTTAACTGTTTTCGGCTTGTTCAAAAAAATAGAAAATATTGTGGGTGCCGGAATATTTATTCCTATAACAGGTTTTGCAAATGCTATAGTAGAGCCATCTTTGGAAAAGAAAGAAAAAGGCAATTTTTTCCTTCAATTAAGCTTTAAAATGTTTTCTCTTGCAGCTCCTGTTGTTGCTTATGGAATAATATCATCTGTTGTTGTTGGTATAGTATATTATATTGTTAAATAATAAGGGGGCTTAGTTATGGAATTTATAAAAGCATTTGTAGTAGGTGGTTTATTTTGCGCTATAGCCCAAATTCTTGTAGATAATTTTAAAATTCCCGTTCCTAAAGTTCTTATAGGATATGTTTGTTTTGGATGTGTTATGGGAGGACTTGGAGTTTATGCAAAACTTGTTGGATTTGCCGGAATGGGAGCTGTTATACCTATAACAGGATTAGGATTTTCAATTTCTACAGGTCTTATAAATGAAATAAATAATATTGGTCTTCTTGGAGTGTTTACAGGTGGTGCAAAAGCAATAGGTCCTGTTCTTGGAGTAACACTTTCAATAGCCTTTATTTCAGCTTTAATATTTAAGATATTTAAAATAAAAGATAAAAATTAATTAAAAAATGCGGCATCATTTGATGCCGCATTAATTTTATGTATTTTTATTAATTATAATTATTAGAATTTAGCAACAACTGCGCCTTTGTATGTTTCGTCAATGTATGTTCTAACATCGTCGCTTAAGATTGCGTTTACGAGAGCTTTTGTTTTTTCTGTTTCTTCGTTGCCTGCTTTAACAGCAATTACGTTTGCGTATGTTTCAGCTGCAAGAGAGTCTTTTTCTTCTTTAGCGATAGAATCTTCTTCTGCGCTTAAATCAGCCTGCATAGCAAAGTTACCGTTGATAACTGCCATGTCAACACTTGAAAGTGAACGTGCAAGCTGAGCTGCTTCTGCTTCATAAATTTCAATGTTTAATTTATTTTCTGTAATATCCTGTTTTGTAGCTTTAAGGCCTTTTGATTCGTCAAGTTTAATGAGTCCTAAGTCCTGAAGAAGAAGTAAAGCTCTTGCTTCATTTGTTGTATCGTTAGGAACAGCGATCTGAGCGCCTTCTTTTAATTCTTCAATGCTTGCTGTTTTTCCAGGATAAAGAGCAAGTGGTTCATAGTGAACAGCTGCTACAGATACAAGATTTGTACCTTTTTCTGCGTTGAAGTCATCAAGGTATGGTTTGTGCTGGAAGAAGTTTGCGTCTAATTCACCATTTTCAAGTGCCATATTTGGCTGAACATAGTCTGTAAATTCAACAATTTTAAGTTCATAACCCTGTTCTGCTAAAGCATCTTTAATCTGTGTTAAGATTTCAGCATGAGGTGTTGGTGTAGCGCCTACAGTGATAACTTTGTCAGCATCTGCTTCTGTGTTTTCTGTAGTTTCTTCTGTTGTAGTTTCGTTTGTCTGTTCTGTAGTTTCTTCTTTAGCACCACATCCTCCAAGAACACCAATAAGTAATGCAGAGCTAATTAAAATACTTAAAAATCTTTTCATAAAATTATTCCTCCTTTAATATAAATAAAGATTATTTTCTTTTATCCCATAATTTTGCAAGTTTCATACCAACTTCCTGCAAAATTTGAACAACAATAACTAATAATATAACAGTAATAAGCATAATGTCTGTCTGGTATCTATAATAGCCGTAATTTATGGCTATAGCACCAAGACCTCCACCGCCTACAAAACCTGCCATAGCAGAATAACTTAATATTGTAGTAACAGCAATAGCACTTCCGACTATAAGAGATGGTCTTGCTTCAGGAAGAAGTACTTTTAAAATAATGTCACTGTTAGATGCACCCATTGATAATGAGGCTTCTATAACTCCATAGTCAACTTCATTTAAAGAAGATTCAACAAGTCTTGCTATAAAAGGTGCCGCTGCAACAACAAGAGGAACTATTGTAGCTTTTGAACCTAAAGTTGTACCTACAACAAATTCTGTTAAAGGCATAATAGCAACAAGAAGAATAAGGAAAGGAACTGAACGTAAGAAGTTTACTATAAAACCTATAATAGCATTAAGAACAGGCATAGGTTTAATTCCTTTTTTGTCTGTAATAACAAGGAGAATTCCTAAAGGAAGCCCAAACAAATAAGAAAAAGCTGTTGAAATAAGAGTCATATAAAGCGACTCATAAAGACCTTTACTCATCAACTCTAACATAAGTGTCCACCTCCTCTACTAATATTCCGCTGTTGCGAAGATAATTAATCATTTTTTCAGCTTTTTGATTATCATCAGGAAGTTGAAGCACTATCTGTCCAAAGGCTTTACCATCGATATCTTTTGTGTCGGCAAACATAATGTTTACAGGTTCTTTGAAAGTAAGTATCATATTTGCAACAACAGGTTCAAAAGAAGATGAACCATCAAAAACTATACGACAAGCATTTTTAGTATTTTCAAAACGTACTTTTCTTTTTCCGTCAGGGAAAACAAATTGTTTAGCAATGTCTGTTTTAGGTTTTTGGAATATTTCTTCAACAGTGTTTACCTCAGCAATTTTGTTATCTGCAATTATTGCAACTCTTTGGCAAATTTCTTCAATAACGCTCATTTCGTGAGTAATTATAATAACTGTAATGCCAAGGTTTT
>CALWSX010000053.1 GCA_944384285.1 uncultured Lachnospiraceae bacterium | reverse complement strand
ATGATCCCTGCATTGGGCCTGTCATATTTTCCCATGTAATTGGAGGACCTGCATGAAGAAGGAGTTTTCCTTCTGCAAATTCAGGAATAACTGTTTTTGCTGGAACAACATCTACAAGGAATGGCTGAGAATTTTTAAAGCGTTCTACAACTTTTAAGTTCCATTCATCAATTTCTTCAACTTTTGAAAGTTTATTTAAAATATCAATTAAGAATTTATTTCCGCCTGCAATAGGTTTCCAGTTAAACTGTACTGACTGTCCACCAAATGTACGGATAGAATCGTTAAAGCTTTCAACACCAACATTGATAATACGTGGTTTATTATTTAATAATTCCATAAGTTTTTCACTTGGTGCTGGAAGTGGAGTTTCGTCATTTGATTCATAAGGAACTACTTCTTTATCTTCTTCAACAATTTCAAGTCCTTTTAATGATAATGCAAGACGAACTGCTTTTGCGTTTGTTTCTTCTACTAAAACACCGCATTCTTTTAATGTCTGTACTGATTTGTGATAATCCTGTGGATCAATTTCAGTACCACAAACTGTTGCTACAAAGTAAAGTTCTCTTCCCTGTGATTTAGCATATTCCATTGATTCTTTAATAACTGGTGCTAAAGCGCCTGCCATATCTGGGTGTGAACCATATCCAAGCATACAGTCAAAAAGAATTACGCCTGTATTTTCATCTTTTGCACATTCTCTGATTTTGTTGATACGAACTTCTGGGTCAATCATTGGATGAGGTTTACCCTGTGTATAAAGGTCATCTCCAAGGTCGATTACTTCATATCCGCCTGACTGAAGAAGGTAACCTTCTTTTTTAATAAGTCCGCCTAAGTTAAGAGCTTCTGAAATAAGCATTGCTGCTTCTGCTCCTAAAGTACCGCCTGAATATAAACCTTTAACTGTTTTTTCTTCTCCGAATTTTTTACCGATTTCACATGATAAAGGTTCTGTATAGTTCTTTTTAACTGGTCTGCCATTTGCAAGGTCAAGAGCAATTTTTGCTGTTTCTTCAAGTGTGTGAGCAAGATATACATTTCCTTCGTGCTGCTGTGGTTTTTCACCAATGAAAATAGCTACAACAGGTTTTGAAACTTTCTGTAATAAAGCTACAACTTCGTCACGAACTTTTTTTGCAGGTGGTTTTGAAATAACACAAATAACATCTGTTGCATCGTGATTTTCAAGACCAATGATTGCATCTTTAACAGTTGTTGCTGAAACAGCTTCGTTAAGGTCACGTCCGCCTGTACCGATAGCGTGAACTACTCCGCCGCCAAGACGGTCAATAATTGATGAAACTTCCTGGATACCTGTACCACTTGCACCAACAATACCAATGTTTCCTGGTTTTACTACATTTGTAAATGCAAGAGGAACGCCTGAGATAATTCCTGTACCACAGTCAGGTCCCATAAGTAAAAGACCTTTTTCGTGAGCTTTTTTCTTTAATCTAACTTCATCTTCAAGTGCAATATTATCTGTAAATGAGAAAACATGAAGTCCTGCATCTAAAGCTTTTTCAATATCAGGAGCTGTGTATTCACCTGGTGTTGAGAAAAGAGCAAGATTTGCATCTGGAAGAAGTTCAAAAGCTTCACTCCATGAACTTGCTTCTTTTACTGCTTGTGCCTGTTTTTTTGTTGAAAGGTCATTTAAGAATACATCTACTTCTTTTAAAACTTCTGAAACAATTTCTTCTTTATCAGAATCTACTACAATTACCATATCTGTTGGGTGAGCATTTGCTGCTTCTTCGCTTAAAAGACCTGCGTTTCTAAAAATGTCTTTGTTTGCATCTGTACCCATCATAATCTGGCTCTGATTAACGCCTTCAAGTGTGTTAATACGATTTGTTAAAAGCATCAAGTTGATTGAGTCTTGATACGAATTTGGTTTAATTACTGTAAAAAGCATTTTTATCCCCCATTCTTTTTTCTAATATTGTAAATAGCTTTGTTAAGCTTTTATCTAACTTTATGCTACAATTTTAAACCAAGTTCGACAGGCTTTCATCATCTCCAAAAGATAAAAAAGCCTATTTTTTTTATCCTTAAAAGAGACTGTAAAACAATGCTTTCTTATTGAACAGGAATAAAATTTGTGTAATAATATAGCAAATGAAATAATTGTTTGTACAAAATATGCAAGGAGGCAAGCTTATGACTGTTAAAGATGTACTATCATTTCCTTCTTTTTCTTCTGCAATATTATTGTCCGGACATAAAAATATAGATAACCCTGTCACAAGTGCAATGATATTGGAAGCGGCAGATATAAAAAACTGGGGAAAAAAAGGCCAGGTTATACTCACAAGTTATTATGCTTTAAAGGATTTAGACGATGAAGCACTTAACAACTTTTTTGAGGACGTATATCAATTAGGGATAAGTGCAATTGTAATAAAAATGGATAGGCTTTTAAGAAAGGTTCCTGAAAATTTTATAAGACATTGTGTAAAAATTTCTCTTCCTTTAATACAGGTTCCTAAAGAAGTCAAATACGAAGCTATTATGATCGATATATTCGAACGAATAGTAGAAGGTAATATTGTTTTGCTTAATCACTTTTTTGATGTTCATTATCAGCTTACAAGCCTTTCTTTAAGGCATCCTTCAATAAACCAGTTCCTTCAGTTCTTATGGCAATCTATTCATGTAAAATCAACATATTTTAATCTTACTGAAAATAAAAAAATAAGCTATGGTATTAAAAATCCAAAATTTGAATATAAAATTATTTCAAAATTAGAATCTGAAGAGCGTTACAGAAACTATACTTATTACGAAACAGAATTATTATATCCTAATGATGTTATAGAAAAAGCAGTTTCAATTCTTATACCAAGCTCAGATAATAATCATCACTATTTAATCGTTCATTGTGATTATACTTCCTTACAGCCAATTGACTTTATGACTATTGAAAATGTTGTAAGCATACTTCAAATGGAAATATTAAAATTAAATGCTATTGAACAGAAAAAGTTTTTTAAAAATAATGGCATGATAAACGACTTATTAAATGGAAGATATAACTCAAAAAGCAAAATTGATGCTGCTTTAGCAGAACTTGGAATATCTAATCATAATTTATATGAATTAATTTTAATAAAACTTAATTTTAATGAGGATACCGACTCTGAAATTAAGGATAAAATATTAAATCAGCTCCAGCAATCAATTAAAAAAACATACAAAAGTATTGTTTATTTGAGAAATAATAACCGACTTGTATTTTTACACAACTTTCCAAGTGAATCTAATTCAATTAATATAAACGATATAAAAAATACTGTTAAAGCTATTCAGCAAACATATAAATTATCTGATTTTTACTATCTTATCGGCACTAGTCAGGCCGTTGAAAAATACTCTATAAAAGAAGCAAACAGACATATCCTTGATATATACAAACTTTATGACAACGACAGTAAGAAAAATATCGCTGTAAGTTATAATGACTTAGGGCTTTATAAATTACTTGTAAATATGCCAGATATATCCAATGCGGTTTCTTATATAGATCCCCGCATTACAAAACTTAAAAATTCAGATAACGAGCTTTTACAAACACTTATAGTCTTTTGCGAAAATAATTTAAGCTATCTTGAAACAGCAAACAAAATATTCTTGCACCACAAAACTGTACGTTATCGAATTGATAAAATAATAGAACACTATGATATTGACCCTAAGGACAGCAATGATTTACTCCAAGTACTTTTTGCATCAAAAATTTATTCTCTTCAGGGTGAATAAAAATAAATAAAGAGGAATTAAAATGGAAACAGAAAATTTTATAAACATTGATTCTAAAAATCTTACTATATGGAAACCAAAAAAAGAAAATGATAAAAAAGTTGCCATTGTATATTTTCATGGCGGTGGGCTTATTTTTGGAAACAGAAATGACCTTCCAAAACTTTATACAGATTTATTTCTTCAAGAAGGCTTTACAATTTTCAGCTATGATTATCCTTTAGCCCCTGAAGCCACTTTGTCAGAGATAAATGAAACTATTTTTAAAATCTACTGCAGTTTTGCAGAAGAATACTATAAAGATAACTTTAAGGAAGTTTTTTTATTTGGACGTTCTGCAGGAGCATATCTTTGTTTAGTTCTTGCTAAAAGAATATCTAATTACAATACTCTTCCAACCCCAAAAGGCATAATAGACTTTTACGGCTACTATGACCTGAAATCGACTTTTTTGAAAGAGCCTTCACCATATTACAACACTTTTGGAAAAGTTCAGGACACTATCCTTGAAAGCTTTTCTATAAAAGACAAATCTGCTGATAACAATACTAAGGCTCTTCGCTACAGCTTATATGTTTATGCAAGACAAAATGGCTCTTTACTAGATATATGGCGTACCAAAGAAGAAGACCTTGAAGTTTATTCTTTAACCGAAAAAGACTTTGACCTGCTGCCTCCGTTATTTATAACGGCAAGCAGCGGTGACAAAGATGTTCCCATGTCACAGTCAAAAAATCTTTTTAGAAAACATCAAAAAAGTTATGCAAGATGGGTATACTATTTAGATCACGATTTTGACAGAAACATAAATGACGAAACAGGTAAAAATGTTTATATTGAATGTATAAACTGGATAAATAATTTGATTAAAAAAGATTCTAACTACCCTTTAGAAATATAAATTCTAAAATAGTTTTTAAGTTTTAATAATTTATAAAAAAGAAAGAGCCTAACTTTAATTTACGGCTCTTTCTTTTTATAAAAAAAATACACTCCGAAAAATAATATTTCAGAGTGTATAATATTCAATTCTAAAATTAAGCATTAAGAATATAAATTAAAATTCAAGATCATCTAAATCAATTAATTTTTCTTCCTGTACAGGGTCTATTTTATTTGAAAAAGCATAAATATTTTCTTTTTTGTCTTCTTCTGTTTCGTTTTTGCTTTGTGTATATTTATCGCTTTTTCCGCCTACCTGTCTGCTTTCACCCATAACTAATTCATATTCTCTGTTGTCATGTCTTCCTTCCATATTTATGTTATAAACATGGTCTACAGCTTGATCGATAACATATTCATAAGTTACTGTTCCTAATCCACTGTAAAGAGTGTGTCCTTCTGAATCTTTCTGATAGCATCTTTCTTTGTATGGAATTTGATATTTTCCTGCATCATACTCTTTTTCATTTTGTTTTTTTATAAAATCGCTTGTCATAATAAAATTTCCTCCCTTTAAAATAACTTATTTATTAAAATATATGTCCAATATATACTGTTCTAAAATTATTTATTGCTTAACTATTTATTACATTTAGTATATATGTTTTTTATATTTATTTGTAAGTGAAAAGTTTACACTTTTTTTATTAAAATTTGGTAAAATTCACAACAAATAATAATGATTATTATTTAGAAAGAAATTTATTTGTGACATAATGTATGGATTAAACAAAAAAATTACACTTTTTTATACTTACTACACAAAAATTATATTACACCAAACTTTTTTTTATTCACAATTCATTATCAAACCTTTATTTATTATTTAAAAATATATAACTTTGACAAATTTTTATCGTTCTGCCTGATAAAAACGCGAAACCTCACTCGCAAGTTCCATAAGGCGTTCAAAATCTTTTATCACAAACTCTGATTTATTTGATGGTTTTTCAAGACAACCTTCGTAAACAAGACGATTTATTACATTATATAAACCTTTACGACTTATATTAAGTCTTTCACACACATCATACATACTTTTATATTTAAACTTACCATCTTTTGAATTTTCCAAAATATGATAAGCAACTATTTCGTCCCAAGTAAACAATCTTTCAAGCAAAAACTTTTTATACATATAATATATTCTAAGACTTGTTTTATCATAAAAGAAATTTGCAAAATTATCATTTTTTAATAATTTATCCATTAGTCTTTTTGGAATACATATAACTCTCCCTGATTTTCTAACTACAAGGTCACAATGTAAACAGGTCTTTGTACCTCTTACTTTACTTATATGACCTGTAAATTCATCTTCCGAAACTTCATCTACAAATATTTTTAATCCGGTTCTTGAAACATTTTCAATTTTAATTGTACCCTCTAAAATATAATATATATTCCCGCTTTCTTCTCCGACTTTTTCAAGGTATTCACCTTTTTTTACATCTTTTATACTAATTTCATTTAAATAATCTTTTATAAAACCGAAAATTTGAGAATCTTCTATTTTCATACTATCATTCCTTTTTAAATTAATGCTTTTTTACTTGTATCAAAAATTTTTTAAAAGCCAATAAATAAAAAGTCAATTATGATCTTTAAGCCTTCTCTATTTTTAGA
>CALWSX010000052.1 GCA_944384285.1 uncultured Lachnospiraceae bacterium | reverse complement strand
CCTGTAATATTTGGTGGGGGCATAACGATTGTAAATGGTTCTTTGCTTTCATCAACTTCGGCATGAAAATATTTCTTTTCAAGCCAATTTTCATAAATCCTGTCCTCAACAACGGAAGGATTATAAACTTTTTCAAGTTCTTTTTTCATTATTTTTCCTCCTGAAATAAAACGTTTCAAAAAAAATAGGCTCTTCATTCTTAAAAAGGACGAAAAGCCGTGGTACCACCTTTATTTCCGACGAAGCCGGACACTTAGAAGGTTTGTTTTTTACAAACCATAAAATATAACGGTTTAAACCGTCTTTGCTTACTAAAGTTTTCAGCAAAGAAATTCACAAGCTACCTTCATTATACCTAAAACCGTACGATACCTTTCAGCCTTAAATTCGAGTATCGCTCTCTTTTCGAAAGATATAACTACTCCTCTTGATCACTATTTTTATCAATATTAAAATATGAAACTTATACAAGTTATTTTAGTAAAAGCATACAATTTTGTCAACCGAAAAAAATAAATTTAACACAATCTATTTTTGTTTATTACATTATTAATTATTTTATATGAAAAATAAGCAAATAAAGAACCTAAAATCATTCCTGCAAATACATCTGTAGGAAAATGCACATAAAGATAAAGTCTTGAAAAAGCCATAATAAATGCAAAAACTACGGCTAAAATGCCAAAACGTTTGTTGTATAAAAAGACTGAAACAGCAAATTCAAAAGCCGCTAAAGTGTGACCCGATGGAAACGAAAAATCATTAAGTTTTGGAATTAATAATGCTATTTCTGTATTTATGTCATAAGGTCTTGTTCTTGCAAAAAAAGGCTTCATAAAAAGATTGCCTATTAAAAGCCCAAATAAAAGAGCAACTAGTATTGTAAGAGCCATTTTCCTTGTTTCTTTTTTAATAAGAAGCAATATTCCTATAAGTATAAATATAAATCCTCCGTTTCCAAGTTTGGAAACAAAAGGCATAGCTATATCAAGAAATTCACATTTAAAGTTATTTTGTATAAAATTTAATATAAAAAAATCAATCTTTACTATTGTTTCTATTTTAAACACCTCAAACTGTTTGTATTCAAATATATATTTAAAGTATGATTTATTAGTTATAAATGTACTTATTAATAAGTAACGAAATTTTTATAAAAAAGTATGCTTTATTTTATATTCTATATTTTATATTATTAAATTTTAAAAATACTATTAAACTCTGTAAATATAAATGTTTACGTAATATACATAAAATTTAGGGTTATTCAAATTATTGAATAAGTTTTTATTGTGTATTTTTATTTTTCTTTAAAAGAGCAACCATATTTACTATTAATTCAGTTTCTTCATCATTAAGGTCTGTTATATCAATAACTCTTTTCTTTTCAATTCCCAAAAGGTAATCCGTAGAAACACCAAATATTGATGAGAGTTTAATTAAAACATCATAGGAAGGATAACGTATTTCTGTTTCATATGCGGAAATCATGGCTTTTGAAACTCCTACTCTTTTAGCCAACTCTTCTTGTGTCATGTGTTTTTCTTGCCTTAATTTTTTTATATTTACTCTAAAGTCAACCATTATAAACACCATCCTTTACAAATATTGTACTAAAGCTGTGTATACTATTGGTTGATTTGTATATAAATAATGGTTGACTATTATCGTTAAAATATGTATACTAATTATAACCTATTTTGTCAACTGTTGGTAAAATAAAAATCTACAAAGAGGTGATTTTTGTAATTTAGATAAAACTTTAAATAATTTCGTTTTATTATATGTTATAAAATAATATATTTTGTTTTTATGTAAAAAATATGTAAGAGGTGTAAAAAATGAAAAAATTTATAAGCTTTCTCTTAACAGCAAGCTTATTTGTATCAAGCTTGCCTGTTTTTGTTTATGCACAAAATAATATTAATGTTACAATAAATGGTAAAAAAATATATTTTGATGTAGAACCACAAATTATAAACGGCAGAACAATGGTTCCTATGAGAAAAATATTTGAAGAATTGGGGGCAACTGTTGAATTTGTATCAGAAAAAGAAGACAGAAATGCATTTGTTTATGCAGAAACAGAAGATACAGCTATCGGTCTTTTTATTAATGAATCCAATTTGTTTTTCTTTGATGTAGAAACAGAAGAGGTTAAAAACAAGATAACCATAGATGCACCGGCAACTATAGTAGAAGGAAGAACCTTAGTACCTGTAAGAGCCGTTTCAGAGGCACTTGATTGCGAAGTTGCTTGGAATGATAAAACAAAAACCGTTTCTATCACTACAAAAGAAACCGATGAAAGTCAGGAAAACAGTACTGACAAAAATAAAAATACTGAGGAGAATATAAAGCCAGAAGAAAATGATGAATATTTATTTGCTCTTACAGATAAAGAAGTAAATGATGCAATGCTTTCTGGAATAATAAAACCAAGTGTTTATAAAGCAAGATTTGGAAGATATTACATAAAACCAACAACTTTTGATGAACTTGGAACACTTCTTGCAAAGTCTTCAAGAGCAGCTGTAGCAACTCCAAAATCAGTTATAGGAAATATTGCATATGAAAATATGGATTTTGATACACTTCAAAGTGGATATACTCTTGATGAAGCAAAAGAAGACTATGCCTTATTTGAAAAAAATAAATATTGTGGAATTTTCTTTGATATTGCCTATCCTAATTTTGAAAAAAATGTTGATATTACAATAAAAGCATATCAGGATGAAAAAGAAATTCCTTTTTCAGGTACAAAACCATTTAATGATTGGAGCGAAGATAATTTAATTTACTCATGGGAAGACTTACAAGACTTTGAACATAACTATCGTTATCCTGTAGGGTATAAATTTAGCCCTTCAATAATGTTTTCACAAGATGATTTTGATATAACAAAAGATGTAACTATAATTGTTTCTTATAATCAAAAAGATATGTTTAAAGACACTCTTTACGAAAATAAAGCTAAAATAATTTTCAACAAAGGTCCTATACAACTTAGATATAAAGTTAATTTTTCTAAATTTGATTTTTAATTGATTAAAATTAAAAACCCTCTAAATTTTCAAGTTACCTTGTAAATTTGGAGGGTTATTTTTTATTCACCATCAACTGAATGAAGAGCGTAGAATTTCTTTTGGTCTACATAATAATAA
>CALWSX010000051.1 GCA_944384285.1 uncultured Lachnospiraceae bacterium | reverse complement strand
TACCCCTGTTTTAATTTTGGTATATATTTTTATCGGGAGTGTATTCACAGTCGTGCCTGTAACAAAAATGCTAATTATAACATCATCAAATGACATAGCAAATGCTAAAAGCATTCCAGAGAGTATTCCCGGAAGAATATCCGGAAAAGTAATGTCCCAAAAAAGACGAAATTTAGTTGCTCCTAAATCTCTTGCGGCTTCTTCTATAGACTTATCTCTGTTTTCCAAACGAGATTTTACCATCATATAAATATAAGGTACACAAAATGTTGTATGCGCAATTATCAAAGTTAATAGTCCAAAATGAAAATTCATAAAAGAAAAAATTGCAAGTAAAACCATACCAAGTATAATCTCAGGTATCATAATAGGCAAAAGTGCTATTGATTCAACTGTAAGGTTAGATTTTGTAGGATTTTTATACATTCCTAAAGCTCCCGTTGTACCTATTATCGCAGATAAGAAACAAGTTCCGAAAGAAACAATAAGACTATTAATTAAAGCTTCCTTTATTTCTCTATCCGAAAAAAGCTCTTCATACCATTTTAATGAGAATCCTGACCATATAGAGGTTATTTTTGACTCATTAAACGAGTATATCATAGTAAGTATTATTGGTATATATGTTATTAATAAAATTATAATTAAATATATTAAAGAATAGTTTCTTTTTTTCATTAATATAATCCCTCTAATTTTTTAGTTTTTGCAATTTTTCTGTATAAAAACAATGTAATAATCGTCATTAACATTAAAATTACAGATATAGCTGCTGCCAAAGGTTGATTATTCCCCCTTGATAAAAGATCTTGAATTACATTTCCTACAAGGACAATTTTATTACCTCCAAGAATCTCCGCAACAAAGAACAATCCCATAGATGGTACAAATGTTAATACGATTCCAGAAAGTAAACCTGACAAAGTCATAGGAAATGTGATAGTATAAAAAGCTCTCCATTTAGATGCACCCAAATCTCTCGCAGCATCAACTAAAGACCAATCCATTTTTTCTACACTTGAATATACCGATAATATCATAAAAGGCAAAAGTGCATATATCATACCTAAAACAACTGCATTATAACTATACAAAAGTTTTAACGGTTTTTCAGTTATATTAAGTGCCATAAGAATTTTATCAAGAGTACCATTACTTCTGAAAACGATTACCCATCCATAAAGTCTTATTAAACCACTGGTCCAAAATGGCAACATAATTAAAAACATAATTCTTTTTTTCCATTTGTCATTTTGTTTTGCCATAAAATAACCAAAAGGATAACCTATAAGAATTATAAAAAACACAGAAATAACAGATAATTTTATTGAATTATAAAAAATATTTAAGTAAAAAGGATCAAGAAGAGTTTTATAATTTTCTAAAGTGAATATATTTTTAAATCCCCAAATATCTCCTCTTGTCATAAAGCTTAAATATACCATATATATAAGCGGAATTAAAATAAATAAAATTGAAAGAATATATATAGGAAATAGGAGAAATTTTGAATAAAGTTTATTTCTATTCATCAGATTTTTCAACAATAACTGTATTTTTAGGATTCCAGCCAATTATTGTTCTCTCTCCGATTTTTAAATTATAATCAATGCCATGACGTCTTGCTGTTGCTATTTCTCCATTTTCTAAAACAAACTCTATTCGTAAATTCCCACCGCCAAAAAATTTTTCTTTTACGACTACAGGTATCCCTTGATTTGGTATATTCTCATCACCTATTAATATTTCCTCAGTTCTGCAACAAATTAAAATATCACTTTCCACAGGAAGTTTAGTTTCACAAATGTTTATTTTATGATTTGATATTAAAGCTTCTGCATCTTTTCCTGTTTTTATAAGTTTTCCTCGGAAAATGTTTGCACTGTCAACAAATTTTGCTACAAATTCAGTCTTAGGAGTATTATAAATTTCATCAGGAGTTCCTATTTGTTCAAAATTGCCTTTATGCATAACTGCAATTCTGTCAGACATATTAATAGCTTCTTCCTGGTCATGGGTTACATAAATTGTGGTAATCCCCATCTTTTTTTGAATTCTTTTTAACTCAAGCTGCATATCTCTTCTTAATTTTAAATCAAGCGCGCCTAAAGGTTCATCTAAAAGAAGTATCTTTGGGTTCATTATAAGAGCCCTTGCAAGAGCAACTCTTTGTTTTTGTCCACCTGAAAGTTCTGTAACTTTTCTTTTGTTATAACCTTTTAATTGTACAAGCTCAAGAAATTCATCAACTTGTTTTTTTATTATATCTTTATTTATTTTTTTCAATTTTAAGCCATATCCAACGTTTTCCTCAACATTCATATGGGGAAAAAGTGCATATGACTGAAAAACAGTATTAACATTTCTATTTTCGGCAGGTATATTTGTAATTTCATTGTTTTCAAGAAGCACATTACCTGAATCAGGATATTCTATTCCCGAAATAATTCTTAAAAGAGTTGTTTTTCCACAACCTGACGGGCCTAAAATTGTAATAAATTCACCTTTTGAAATTTCAAGATTTATACCTGCTAAAATTTTTTCCGTGCCAAAGCTTTTTTCTATATTAACAAGCTTTAAAAAATTTTCTGTCATTATAATCCCTCACATAAGTTAAGAATGTTTTATAAATCTACAAGAATTTCTTTCCATTTTTCAATAAGGGCATCAAAAGAATACCTTGCGTTTGCAGGACTTGTAGATGGAAGAGTAATAATTTCCTTATTTGTTTTATGCTTTAAAAACTTATTATATAACTCTTTTGCTTTATTCCCATTTGCATAAATATTGGTCAAATTTACCGTATTAATAATCTCTGATAAGTCTACAGGGACAATATTCCTTATGCTTTTATCATCTGACCCTATTATTTCACATTCTTTTACAACGTCCCAAATTGCTATCTTATTTTTAATAAGAAGTTCCCTTTTCTCCTCTATTGTATTAGGTAAATCAGAATTTGTTAAAAAGCTTATAACTTTCCAAAATCTGTTTTGAGGATTTCCGTAATAAAAATTAGTTTCTCTTGATTTTACAGACGGAAATGTACCTAAAATAAGTATTTTAGAATTTATATCATATATTGGGTCAAAAGTATGTGACAAAAGTACATATTTATTTTCTAAATTTTTATCTTTACTTTTCATTTTATTATTCTCTTGTTAATAAATTACAATAAACCTAATTGAAAATAATTTTACCATAAACAATCTAAAATTACAAATATGCTTTAAAAATTTATCCTAAAATGTAAAAGGTTTTGAAATTATAATTTCAAAACCTAAATTTTTATAAATTATTATTTTTTGTATTATCTTGTTTATCACTTGCCCATAAAGGAATACTTACAATCGCTTTAAATAAGTCACCATCTACTACAATTTCAAGTGAACCTTTTTGCACTTCTGCAAGACTTTTAGCAATAGATAAACCAAGCCCAAAACCTTCTGTATTTCTTGATTCATCACCTTGAACAAATCGTTCTGTGAGCTTTCCTGGATTTATAGAAATTTCTTGGGAAGAAATATTCTTGATTACAAAAACACCCATATTATTTTTTGAATAAACATCAATAAATACTCTTGAGTTAGGAACAGCATATTTTACAACATTAGTTATGAGGTTTTCTGCTATACGCCACATGTATTTACTATCTGCGTTTATAATAACACTTTTTTCAGCATTATGTTTAAGTTCAAGACCAACTGAAGAAATTTTTTCCTGCATTTCTCCACATGCTTGTAATATAAGCTGATTTAAATCCATCTTAACCAAATTAACTTTTAAATTTCCTGTTGTTGCTTTACTTACTTCAACAAGGTCATCAATTAAATGTTTTAATCTATGGCTTTTTTCAACAAGTACATCAATATATTTTTGAGCATTAGGATTATCTATTTTTTCATTTCTTAAAAGATCTGAATATGTAACAATAGATGTCAAAGGTGTTTTAAGGTCATGAGATACATTTGTAATAAGCTCTGTTTTCATTCTTTCGCCTCTGACAGCTTTTTGTACGGCATCTTTCAAGCCTGTTTGTATACCGGATACATCTGATGCAAAATCATAAAAAGATGGTGAAATTTCTTCTAAATCAAGACCAGAACTAAAATTACCGTTCTTAGTTTCTTTAACTGCAACCATTATTTTTTTAAGAGAACGTAAACCTCTTAAAACTATAGCTGCACTTATAATGTTAAACAATATAAGAATTATAAGAGCCATTAATGTCGTTTCAGGTGTATACATATTTATTAATACAGAAAATAATATGATATTGGCACCTGCATATACAAACATACAAAATATAAGCCAGCCTTTAAATGTTTGCGAGCTGAAAATTCTTCCTATTTTCTCAACTATTACACTTATAAGAGTATTTTTAATAATTTGCTTTTTCTTAAATTGTCTAGATAAACTTGTTAAGAAATTTGTTGTAATAATTGTAAAGAATAACATTATAACAACAAAATATACTGTCATTAATAAAATCCAAGAAGATGAATTATTTTGCATTGACATATCGCCAATATTGTAAAGTATATAATATATACATATTGACACAATATAATAACAAATTATGAGAAGTATTAAGTGTATATCATTATAAATTTTATCTAAAGGCAATAAATATGTTTCTTTATCTCCTTTTCTTCTTCCTGCTGTAACAACAAGGAATAAAATACAAATCATATTTATTATAAGACAAATAGATGAAACTCCTAATAAGTAAGGTAATATGTTATTATTGTGCTCATAATGTTCTTTTTGATTATAAAATGGAGTATTTTCCATTAAATTATCTCTTATACCACAGTATATTGTAGAATTATTTTCTTCAAGAATTTTTTCTATACTGTCTTGATAATTGTCATAATAATATGATTCAACAAGATTATTTTTATCATCATAATAAAAATAATAATTTGAACTATATACAGACTTTCCAGAAGTATAAATTCCGTCCATGACAGTATTAACTTTTAAACCATTTATATATTCTCTGTTTGAATTTTTTATTTCCCCAGTAGGAAGAACTAAACAATATACAAAATTCGGAAATTTATCTATCTCTGATTTTGATTTTCTAAAATCTTCAAGCTGTCTTGATGTTGCATTTTTCTTATATACATCAAAATGGTTAACATAATAAATCAAACTTTTCCTTTCTTCATCTGAAATATTAAGTTCATAATTTATTATATCTTCAGTAAGTACTATATCATTTTCTTCAAAATCTCTAATAATATTAACTATATCTGGATTTAAACTATTTTCATTTATAAAATCTGTTAAAAGTCTTTCGTTATCTAAAGTATTACCTGCTTTAATATTATTTTCACTTACATACGCAAGATTAACATTAATTACATCTCGTACAAGTTGGTTATACTGATTTGAAAATACCTGAGATTTATAAAACGAATCATATGTATAGTCAACAGCTGAAGCCATTATATTTACATAAGATAAAAATGTAATACTCCCAAATATGGTTGAAATTATAAGTAAAAATACTGCAATAAGTTTTGGAAAATCATGACATTTTTTAGATTTTTTCAATCTTGTAACCAATTCCCCACACCACCTTTAAATACTTTGGCTCTTTTGGATTTATTTCAATCTTTTCACGAATTCTTCTTATATGTACAGATACAGTATTTTCAGGTGCAAAAGATAACTCATTCCATACAGTCTCATAAATCTGATCAATAGAAAATACCTTACCCGCATTTTCCATAAGGAGCTGTAATATTCCATATTCAGTGGCTGTAAGTTTTACAGGTTCACCATCAACTCTTACTTCTTTTGAGTCTTTATCAAGTTCTAAAGTTCCTATTTTGATTACATTACTTTTTTCAGCTATACTTCCTAAAGATGTATATCTTCTCATTTGGCTTTTTACTCTTGCAATAAGTTCAAGTGGGTTAAAAGGTTTTGTAATATAGTCATCTGCCCCAAAATTTAAGCCTAAAATTTTATCAGTATCTTCTGATTTAGCAGATAAAATAATAATAGGAATATTTAAAGTCTCTCTTATTTTAAGAGTTGCATTGAGTCCATCAAGTTTAGGCATCATAACGTCCATAATTATTAAATGAACCTCATTTTCGTCTAATATTTTTAATGCCTCCACTCCGTTATATGCTTTTAAAATATTATAATTTTCCTGTTTCAAATATATTTCTACAGCATCAACAATGCTTTTTTCATCATCACATACTAAAATTGTAAGTTTGCTATTATCCATAATTAACCTCCTTTAAGCTTATAAAAAGGATTAAAATTTTCTCAAACAAAAAAATCATTTTTACAGCACAAAAAACATTTTTATTACATTTTTTTTAAAATTATAATAATATTATAAACATAAATTAAATTAAATACAATTATCATATGTATTTTTTAAACAATTATTAAGAAAAAAGCTTGCCCAATTTATGGAGCAAGCTTTTATAATATTTTATTAATGATTTTTTTTGTTTTTTCTTGATTTTGCAATACTGTACATCATAAGTAACATCATGATAATAACAACAAAAATGGTTTTGAAGTTATGTAAAGATATTGCAATCGCAAGAAGACCACAGCTTATACTGATTGCATAAAGTATAAGAACTGTTTGTCTTTGTGAAAAGCCTTTATCTATAAGTCTATGATGAAGATGTCCTCTGTCAGCCTGCATAATTGGTTTTCCGTTTATCGCACGTCTTCCCATTGCAAAAAGCGTATCAAAAACAGGAAGACCTAAGCATAATGTTGAAACAGTTACAGCTAAAACAGCATAACCTTTGAATACACCCATAATACTGCTTACAGCAAGAGTAAATCCTAAAAATGTTGCTCCTGTATCTCCCATAAAAAGTTCTGCCGGATTAAAATTACGTGGAAGAAATCCAAGACATGACCCAGCGATTGCTGCTGTAAGGACACATGAAAGCTCGCTTCCTGTCATTATACAAAGAACCATAAGGCTAAGCGCAGCTATCGATGAAACACCAGAAGCAAGACCATCAAGACCATCTATTAAATTAACCGCATTTGTAACACCAACAATCCATAAGAGCGTAATAGGAATACTAAACTTTTGGAAAAAAGCTGTAAAAGGCCAAAGAACAAGTTCTATTTTTGTGCCCGAGAATATTACAACCAAAGCAGCAATTATCTGAACACAAAACTTTGTTCTTGAACGTAAATTTTTAACATCATCTATCATTCCTAAAATTACAATTATCATAGAACCTACAATTAAACCAATAAATTGTTTTTTATCAAGGCCCTCAATGAAAAAAGAAAGAATTATTACCATAATCATAAATCCAAGTACAATGGCAATGCCACCCATTCTTGGCATAGGTTTATTATGCATACCTCTCTTTTTAGGATAGTCAATAGCTCCTAACTTTATAGAAAGAGTTTTTGCTAAAGGAGTTGTAACTAAAGAAATAATAAAAGCTCCTACGAAAGCGGTTAAATACAAAATCCAACTCTCATTCATTTTATAATTCTCCCCTCAAGGAAAACAAAATTATTTTGTTCCAAAAATTCTGTCTCCCGCATCTCCAAGCCCTGGAACAATATATTTATGGTCATTTAAACCAGGATCCATTGCTGCAGAAAAAATATTTACATCTGGATGTTTTTCTTGAATAACTTTTACTCCTTCAGGAGCTGAAAGAATTGTAAGGAAATTGATATTTTTTACTCCTCTTTCGTTAAGGAAATGAATAGCTGCATCAGCTGTTACACCTGTCGCAAGCATAGGATCTACAAGAAATACATCTCTTTCTGCAATATCAGAAGGGAGTTTGCAATAGTATTCTACAGATTCAAAAGTAACAGGATCTCTGTAAAGACCAATATGACCAACTTTTGCGTTAGGAACAACTGAAAGAAGTCCGTCAGACATACCAACACCTGCACGTAAAATAGGCACAACTGCTATTTTTTTTGCAATCATTTTGCAATGTGCTGTAGCAATAGGTGTTTCTACATCAACATCTACAAGTTCAAGATCTCTTGTTGCTTCATAAAATAAAAGCATAGCTATTTCTGTTACAATTTCTCTGAACTCTTTTGAACCAGTATCTTTGTTTCTAAGCATAGCTATTTTGTGCTTAATAAGTGGATGTTCTGATACAAAAATTTTTCCCATAATTCTTTCCCTCCTATTTATTCTTCAATTTGTTTAATTCTTCTGATATGTCTTTCACCATTAGAAAAATCTGTTTCTAAAAATGTTTTAACAATATCAATAGCAAGTCCAGGACCTACAACTCTTTCGCCCATTGTAAGTATGTTTGCATCATTATGTTCTCTTGTAGCTCTTGCAGTAAATGTATCAGAACATACAGCAGCTCTTATACCTTTTACTTTATTTGCTACAATAGATACACCTATGCCTGTTCCGCAAATTATTATGCCTTTTTCATATTCTCCGCTTGCAACAGCATTGGCAACTGCTCTTGCATATACCGGATAATCACAAGATTCTGTTGTATATGTTCCAAAATCTTTAAATGGAATATGATTTTCTTCAAAATATTCAATGATAATTTTCTTTAATGAAAATCCACCATGATCTGAACCGATTGCAATCATTTTTTTCTCCTTATATCTTTTAAACATTTATTATTTTTCCGCCGGCAGATTTTTTAAGTCTGTTCATAATTGCCAAACCTTCGCCTACTTCTTCAAAACATTCAGAATATACAAAATCCGTATTCCTGTAATCAAATTCTCTTAAAGCTTTAAAAAGATTTTTACCAATCTCTTCAAAATCTTCGCTTTTTCCAAGAGATATAACATTTTGAGAATTATATAAAATTATATTTTCATCAACTGTCATAACACCGACAGACTTATTTTCTTCAGATTTTTCTTTAATACATTTATTTATATAGTTTATAACATTATTTTTATCTCCTTTTACAAGTATAACTTCTGCATTTGGAGAATAATGTTTATATTTCATTCCCGGAGCTTTTGGCTTAACATCTGATGATAGCTTTAATATAGATGGGTCTATCCCAACATTATCTATAATTTCCTCAAGCATTTCTTTAGTAATTGCTCCCGGTCTTAAAATAACAGCTTTTCCTTCTGAAACATCAATTATAGTGGATTCAAGCCCAAAAACAGTTGACCCTCCGTCGATAATCATATCTATTTTACCAAGAAGGTCGTCATAAACATGTTTTGCAAGAGTAGGACTTGGTTTTCCTGAAGAGTTTGCACTTGGCGCAGCTATAGGAAATCCACAAGCATCAATAAGAGCTTTTGCAACAGGATTTTCAGGATACCTTATTGCAACAGTATTAAGACCTCCACTTACTTCATTAGGAACAATTTCAGATTTTTTAAAAATTAAAGTTAAAGGTCCCGGCCAAAATTTTTTTATTATTTTTTCCGATATATCATTTTTTTCAGAAATAAGTTTAGATAACTGAGAAATATCAGATATATGAAGTATAAGAGGGTTATCACTCGGACGGCCTTTTGCTTCATATATTTTTTTACAGGCATCTTTATTTAATCCATTTGCTCCAAGGCCATAAACCGTTTCTGTGGGAAAAGCCACTAGTCCCCCATTTTTAAGGATACAAGCGGCTTCATTAATTATATTGCGGTCGATATTATTAGGATCAACTTTAGCAATAACAGTATTCATATTATTTCGCCCCACAGCATTTTTTATATTTCTTTCCGCTGCCGCAAGGACATGGATCATTACGTCCGATTTTTTGTGTTTTTATAATTGTTCTTGATAATTTCTGTTCTCTTTCAAAAATCTTTCTTTCTTCTTCTGTGAAAATATTATCCCACTGTGGAAGAGTATATAAATGTTCTGCTTTGTATTCAATCATTTTTTTGAAAAGTTTTTCAAAATCAATATTTATTTCTACAAAGCTGTCTTCTGTAAGTGTGTCAACTTCAAAAGGTGTTGGAAGAGTTTCATTTAAACCATCTATAAAAGCTACAATATGTTCTGGTGTCATATTATATTTTTCTGAAAGTTCTGAAACTTTTCCTTCTATTTTTGTAATTTTATTTGATAAAATCTCTTCATAAATTTTTTGTTCAAGAGGTAAGTATTGATCCCATACTTCTTCATTTGCTTTTCCGTCTTTTGAAAAAGCTTTTTTTATCCAAGATTCATATAAACTCATTTTTTTCTCTCCTTTTGTTTCAAGTACAAAATATTTTGATTAAATCAAACTAATATAGATAATAATATAAAACTTTGCTAAGTGCAACAAAAAAATTCTTAATATTGAAATAACTTACATTTATATAGACATTATTATTAGTTTTTGTTTATAAAATTATTTATTTAATAAATAATCAAATAGTTTTCCTGCTATAGGAGTTGCCTTTGCTCCACCTGAAGGATTTTTTAAAAATACAGAAACAACATACTTAGGATCATCATAAGGCGCATATCCTACAAACCAAGAATGGTCTGAACCTTCCGGATTTTCCGCTGTTCCTGTTTTTCCGGCAACAGAGTAGTTATTTATTTGTGCTGCCTTTCCTGTACCTGTTTCACAAACCTCAAGCATCATTTCCTGAATAGTTTTAATATTATTATAAGAGCTTATTTCCTTAAACATTTTAGGTACAGTTTGATCTTTTACTTTTCCATTACTATATTCCACATGATCAACTAAATAAGGTGTCATCATAACTCCGTCATTAGCAATAGCAGAAGCTACCATGGCCATGTATAATGGACTTGCGAGAGTTTTACCCTGACCTATAGATGTTTCCACAAGTTCACTTTCTGTAGACTCGCTTGTTAAAGAAAGGCTTGGATTTGATGCCTCATAACCTTTTGAAAAATCTTCATTAAATCCAAATTTTAAAGCAGTTTCTATAAGTTTTTCCGGTCCTATTATAGTAGCAACTTTAGAAAAATAACAGTTACAAGATGCGGCAAACGCACTGTGTAAGTCTACTGTTCCATGAGCAGTATTGTCATAACAATGAATAACTTTATCTTTAAATTCAGCTTCACCTGTACATTCATAAGTAAATGTATTAATATCCGGCATATTCTCAAGTGCCGCAAGAGCTGTTATAATTTTAAATGTTGACCCAGGAGGATAACCGCCTTGCAATGCTCTGTCAAAAAGAGGGCTATTTTCATCTTCTTTTATATCGTCCCAATTCTCAGAAACTGTATTTGGGTCAAATGTCGGATAAGAAACGGACGCTATTATTCTTCCTGTAGACGGATCCATAACTACAATAGCACCTTCTTTTTTGCCTAGAAGTTCGTAAGCTTTTTGTTGAACCTCAATGTCAATACTAGAATATACTGTATTTGCTTTCATATCCTCTTTTGTTAAAATTTGTTTTATTCTTTGGAGTATTTCATTATGAATATCTGTTAAATCAAAATTACTTTTTGCTTCAAGACCAGATTTCCCAGGAGATGAGTATCCTGTAACATGGGCAGCTGTTTTCCCATAATCATAAACTCTTGTATAGCTACCATCTTCGTTTTTTTCACTATGAGCCAATACAACTCCGTTAATATCTTTTATCTCCCCTCTTACAGTATCTGTAGGAATAATATTTAATCTTGAGTTGTACGCATTTGTTACTATAGATTCTCTGTCTATAAAATTAAGTTTTAAAATCCAAAGAACACAAATGACAAATATTATAAATAAAAACCAAAACAAGCGTTTTATGCTTCTTTTCATTGTATTCATTAATTACATCACCCGTAATTTTAAGAATTAATTATATTTCTGTAATTTCGTATGCGCTAAGCCTGTTTGATATTTCATCATTTGAATAAAATTCAAATACATAACCTATTTCGGTATGGTCTTCAGATAAAATATCGCACTTACCATGAATAAAGTCAACCATTTTTCCTTCTGAATATGGTATTAGAACTTTCATTTTCTTTTTAAATGTTTTTAAAAGTTCTTCAATGGATATAAGCATATTATCTATACCTTGACCTGTTTTTGCAGATACAGAAACTTCGCTATAAGCCACTTCATCATTAGGCAAAGGCAATAAAACATCTTTATCTATTTTGTTATACACTGTTATAATCGGTTTATTTTCACAACCAAGACTTTTTAAAGTTTTATAAACTGTTTCCATTTGAAGGTCTCTGTCATTATTTGAAGCATCTACAACATGAATTATTATATCCGCATATTTTGATTCTTCAAGTGTAGATCTAAAAGCCTGTACAAGATGATGCGGAAGTTTATTTATAAAACC
>CALWSX010000050.1 GCA_944384285.1 uncultured Lachnospiraceae bacterium | reverse complement strand
AATATATTCTGTTAAAAACGTATTATTAAATGATATAACTTATTCTTACAAATCTTTAGAAAATCAAACGGGTCTCAAAATCGAAGTAACTGATAATACAAAAAATGAAATTTATAACTATACTGTTCTTATGGAAAAAATAGAACCTTATGCTCCTTCAGAACTTATTAAATTTTCTATTTCTTCAATTACAAAAAACTAAGATTATCATATATTTAAATATTTTTAATATTTTATAACTATCTTGACGTATGTTATTATTAAGTATTATCCTTTAAGTGTCTCTAAGTTGTTAATTTAATTGAAATGGGGGTTATAAATTAAACATATAAAAACATAATAATTTAAAACGCAAATAGAATTTATAAAACAGTTACACCTAATTTACAAATAACAAAAAATTAATAATATTTTGGAGCGTGAAAAAATGACAGATGATAAGAAGGAAGCTTCTTTCCCCTACACCATTAGATATTTAACAACTGACGACTTAGAACAATATAACGCATTGCTTAGATATGCATTCCAAATTACAGAACAGGATTTAATGGATGCAGGCTGGCAAGACGAAGAAATTAAACAATCAAAATTTCCTGTACTTAAAAGAGCAGATATTCTTGGATGTTATGATGATGATAACTTAATATCACAGTTTGCTGTTTATCCTTTAAAAATGAATATTTATGATGCTGTATATTCTATAGGATTTATAACAAGCGTTTCTACATATCCAGAATATTCCGGAAAAGGAATCATGTCAAAACTGATGAAGAAAAGTCTTATAAAAATGAAAGAAAAGCATCAGTCTTTGGCTCTTTTATATCCTTATTCAATACCTCTTTACAGAAAACGTGGTTGGGAAATTATTTCAAATAAAATTTCTTACATAATAAAAGATAATCAAATTCCATCAAAAGCTAAAGCTCCTGGAAATGTAAAACGTGTTGAGTGGAATAATCCTGATTTTATGAATCTTCATTCCCAATTTGCAAGCCAAACTCATGGGTGTCTTTACAGAAATTATTTGGCATGGGAAGAATATTTTAGGTGGGATTATGATGATACCTTTGTTGCCATATATTATAATACAAAAGGCGATCCTCTTGGATATATGGTATATCTTATAAAAAAAGATGTAATGCATATTAAGGAAATGATTTATTTAAACAGAGAGGCTCAAAAAGGCTTATGGGAATACATACATGCACATGACTCTATGATTGATGAAGTTAGAGGAAATACATATTTTAGTGAGCCTATCGCTTTTGACATGGACGATGGCGATATAAAAGAAGTTATACGACCATACATTATGGGTCGAATTGTAGATTTTGAAGAATTTATTACTAAATATAATTGTGATCCTTCTGAAAAAAATGTTTGTATTTCTTTTAAAATTGAAGACAAGTTCTTAGAATGGAACAATAAAACTTTTAATATCATGTTTAATGAAGGCAAATGTTATATTACTGATAAACCTGCATCATATCATGTTTCTATGTCCATAGGTACTTTAACTACCCTTTTGCTTGGATATAAAACAGCTATATCTCTTTATAGAAAAGAAAGAATCTCAGGTGATTTAAAATCAATAAATAAACTTGATGATGTTCTTTTACACGAAATGCCTTATATTTCTGATTATATTTAAAATTAAAGAGCAGTATTTATATACTGCTCTTTTTGTTTTCTTTTGTAAGGAAAAATCCACTTGTTAAAGCCGTAAGAGGCGCAATACTTACAAGCCCAAAACTTCCTACAATTGTATCTATTATCTCGGCAGATACATATTTATAATTAAGTATATTATAAATTGGTGTTCCCTGAGCCATAAAAACCATTAATAAAGCAATATACCCTCCTGAATATGCAAGAAGTAATGTTGTTGTCATTGTACCCATAGCTGCCTTTCCCACATTCATGCCTGATATAGTAGCTTCTTTCCATGAAATATCCGGCTTTTTCAAAACAACCTCATGAACTGCCGAAGTTATATCAACTGAAAGGTCCATTATGGCTCCGGACGAACTTACAAATATCCCTGCCATAAATATCATGGTTAAATTCAAATCAGAATAACCTGAATATAAAAGACTTTCAGAATAAGGCATAATTGCTCCATGAATTTTTAAAAGTTTTGTAAATATAACACCAAGTATACAAGTTACTATAAGTCCGGCAAATGCCCCTGTAAAAGCAGAAAGAAATCTTCTGTCAAAACCATATACAAGTGAAATAATTATTACAGTAAGTATACCTGTTATTAAAAGCCCTATAATTATTGGATTATATCCTTTTAAACATAACGGAATTAATACTTTCCAAATCATCAGCACTGTTACCGCAAAAGATACTACTGACCTTAAACCAGTTTTCCCTGCAAATAAAATTAAAAATACAATAAATATACCCGCAAGTAATGCTTCAAAGTGTATTCTGTAATGGTCAACCATACTTACAGAAATTATATCATCTCCTGTATAACTTACAAGTACAAGAGCCTTATCCCCTACGTCAAATATTTTATCATTTTCAAGGGAACCATTTAAAAGATTATACCCTTCTGCAATTCTTCCTTCAAATTTTCCGTTAAGTATACGTATTTCACAAGTTTGTTCCCCTGAACGTACTAATCCTGTATCAATTATTTTTTCATTATTTACTGAAATAACTTGTGCTTTGCATTTTTCTGTTTCTTTGTATGTAACGGCATCTTCAAATCCTGTTGGAATAATTAAAAGAACAATAAAAAGAATTATACTTATTATCAAAGGCAAATTATAATTCAAATTTTTTGTTTTCAACTATACTCTTCCTTTCATTAAAATAAGCGGCCATATAAAATATGGCCGTTTATCTTTTATTTAACCTATATCTTATTATTTAAGATTCATTAATGCTGCAATATTGTTATAAATATCTGTATTATCATAGAATCCTTCAAAAAGTGATTCTCCTGCACCTTTTGCAAATACTGCAACTGGAAGACCTGTGTGTGAATATGATGAGAAGTTAATACCTGATTTATTATTTAAAATATGTGTTATTGTAACTGAAAGTGGTTCGTATGTTCCATAAAGAACATATTCTTCCTGATTTTCTTTGCTTACTTCTTCTCCGCTCATAGTTTTGTCATAAGCTGCTTTTAATTTGTTATATTCATAGTCTGTAAGAATAAGTTTTTCATTTGTGCTGCTTGTTGCATTTTCTTTAGCTACAAGACCAAATTTATCTTCAATATCTTTAAGAACAGTTTCAAAAGGTGTATTGTTTTCTTTATATTTTGCTACATAGTCACTGTCATATTTCGCATAAGAAATATTCTGATTCTGAATATTGGCAAGATATGTATCATAATCTGTTCCTGCAAATCCGATTGTAAGGCCACCTGTTTCATGGTCACCTGTTACAAGAATAAGTGTTTCGTCTGGATGTTCATTATAGAATTTAATTGCTTCATCAACAGCATTGCTTAATGCTATAGTATCTGCAATAGTTGAGCCTGCATCATTAGCGTGACATGCCCAGTCAATTTTTCCGCCTTCTACCATCATAAAGAAACCTTTATCATTATCAAGAACTTCTATACCTTTTTTAACATAATCTGCAAGAGCCCATTCTGAAGATTCTCTGTCATTTTCGTATGAAAGAGAATCACTGTCTGCAAGTGTTTCACCAATAATAATCGCTTTATCTGTATTTCCGTTTACTTTTTCAGCTTCATCTTTTGTATCAGCTACAGTATATCCTGCTTTTTCAGCAATTTCATAAACATTTTCGCTTTTACCATCTTTTCCGTTTGGATCTAAAAGTCCGCCACCTGCGAAATAGTCAAAATCACTTTCAACCATTTCAAGTCCTATTTCATAATAATTATTTCTGCTTGGCTGATGAGCATAGAATGCTGCTGGTGTAGCGTGATTAAGGTTTACACTTGTTACAACACCAATTTCGTAACCAAGTTGTTTCTTAAGTTTTTCTGCTACTGTTTCAAATTCTTCTGTTTTTGCTTCGTTCATATTAATAACACCGCTATATGTTTTGTGACCAGTTGAAATTGATGTAGCTGTAGAAGCAGAATCTGGACAAAATGAAGTTGAGTCATATGTAGTTGCAGAACCTGCTACAGGGAAATTCATAAAGCTTAAATATTCTCCACCTTTAAGTATTTCAGGAGAATTGCCCTGTTTTACAGCTCCTAAATAGTCAGATGCTGCCTGGAACTGAGGATAACTCATACCATCACCAATAAATAAAAAAACATATTTAGGTGTTTTTGTTACTGTTTTAAGTTTTTCTGCTACTGTTGGACGTGTGCTGCTTGCTTTAGCTGTATTATTGTATCCACTGTAAACTACTCCTGTTGTTACAAGTGAAGCACAAACTAATAGTGATAAAATTGTTTTTCTTAAATAATATTTCATTTTTATACCCCTTCCTAAATTCTCTTTTGAAGATTTCAGGAAGAAAATATCACATAAAAAAGTCATTATCAATGGATTTTACAACCTTTTAACCTCATTTAAAATCATTTAACAAAAACTATTTTTTCTTTAAAAACTTTTAAAATAGAATTTTTCTATTTTAAATTTTATTCTGAACTGATAATTTAATACAAATAAAAAAGACCAAAATATATTTGGCCTTTTTTATTCTGAACTTTTAATTTTTTGTAAATATTTGTATAAAGATGCTTGGGAAATTTGTAAAACTTCACATACCTTTGGAACAGCTTTTCTAACTTCAAAAACACCCTTTTCGTCCAGCCTTTTAAGAATTGTCATTTTTGACTCTCTGGAATCTAATGAAAAAGGTTTTGAATTTTCTAGCTCTTCCATTATTAAATCAATAGTAATTGTTTCAATATTAAGTTCTCCGTTATTTTCTTTCTTGGTTGATGTATAACTTCCAAGCATAGAATTCAAAATATCCTGCATATAAAGTATTTTTGAAACATCTTGATTTACACAGATTACATATTCTATTTTTCCATCATCATCTCTTAAGAAAAGTGTTGAAGATTTTAATTCATGGTTTTTTACAGACTTACTTTTATATCCAATAAGTTTGTTTTCATCTCCGATATCTTTTGAATGTTCTGCTAATACATTAAGCATTATTCTATCGTTGATGTCACCTTTTTTTCTTCCTGTAATATGTCCGTTTAAAATCCAAACAATCTCTTTTTCTTTTATGTCGTGAACAACTATTTCAGTAGAAGTTCCAAGAATAGCTCCAAAAAAATCTGACATTGAAATTATTAAATCAAGTTTATTCATATTTCCTCCTACTAAGCTCTATGTAAAAATATTATTTAAGCAAGTAAAATATATAAAAATATTATACTTTATATTTTTATTTTATACAAGCAAATAATTTTGCATAATAAAAAGTTTTTTTATTCTAAAAAAATATTATATATTTCTTGGATTAAAAAATTTTAAAACAAACAATTTTTTTATTGACAAATTACATAACGAGTGTTAATCTTTTAGTGTATTTAAAACCAACTTGTTTAGTAGGAATTGGGGATAGAAAAATGAAAATTTCAACCAAGGGCCGTTATGGCTTAAAAGCTATGATTGATATCGCAGTTTATAGCTCTGAAAATGAATACGTTTCATTAAAAAGCATATCTCAAAGACAAAATATATCTGAAGCTTATTTAGAACAAATAATATCTTCCCTTAAAAAAGGAGGCCTTGTTGTAAGTTCAAGAGGAGCTTCTGGCGGATATATGCTTAAAACAGATGCCAGCGAAATCAGAGTCGGAGAAATACTTAGATTGTTGGAAGATACATTTAAAGTAGTTAAATGTTCTGACAATTCTTGTTGCACAGAAGATTGTAACGGATGTATATCCAAAGGCGTTTGGGACAAATTAAGTCAAAGTGTCAACGAAGCCGCTAACTCAATCTTTTTAAGCGAGCTTGTAGAAGAATACAAGCAAAAAAATAATTTAAAATAGTGTTTTTACACTTGATTTAATTATTATTTATTGGAGGGTTATAAATGGAGAACAAAATTTATTTTGACAACGCAGCCACAACACCGGTAAGAAAAGAAGTATTTGATGTTATGCTTCCATATTTCATGGAATATTACGGAAACGCTTCAAGTATTTATGAATTTGCTAAATTAAGCAAAAAGGCTATTGATAAAGCAAGAGAACAAGTTGCTTCTGCTATTAAATCAAAGCCAAACGAAGTTTATTTTACAGCTGGTGGATGTGAAGCTGATAACTGGGCCATTAAAGGTGTTGCTTTTGCATTAAAAAACAAAGGTAATCATATCATTACATCTTGTATAGAACATCATGCAGTACTTAATACATGTAAATTCCTTGAAAGAAATGGTTTTGAAGTTACTTACCTTCCTGTAGATGAATACGGCAAAATCAGAATTGAAGATTTAAAAAATGCTATTAAAGATACAACTATTCTCATTTCAATTATGTTTGCAAACAACGAAATAGGTACTATTCAGCCTATTCGTGAAATTGGCGAAATTGCAAGAGAAAGAAAAATATATTTCCATACAGATGCTGTTCAGGCTATTGGACATGTTGATATAAATGTAGAAGAAATGAACATAGATATGCTTTCACTTTCAGGTCATAAATTAAATGCTCCAAAAGGTGTTGGCGCTTTATATATAAGAAAAGGAATTAAAATTGATAACCTTATCCACGGCGGCGGACAGGAAAGAGGCCGTAGAGCTGGTACAGAAAATACTCCTGGTATTGTAGGTCTTGGTAAAGCAATAGAGCTTGCTCAGGCAGAACTTCCAGAAACAGTTAAAAGACTCACATACCTTCGTGATAAACTTATTAACGGTATATTAGAAAACATACCTCATACAAAATTAAACGGACACCCAACAGACAGACTTCCTGGAAATGCTAATATTTCTTTTGAATTTATAGAAGGTGAATCTATCCTTCTTATGCTTGATATGTACGGAATTTGTGCATCAAGCGGATCTGCTTGTACATCAGGTTCTTTGGATCCTTCACATGTACTTTTAGCAACAGGAATTCCTGTTGAACTTGCACATGGCTCTATAAGATTTACAATTTCTCATACTACAAAAGAAGAAGAAGTTGATTATCTTATTGAAAAAATGCCTATTATAGTAAACAGATTAAGAGAAATGTCCCCTCTTTACGAAGATTATTTAAAAGAACATAAAGAAAACTAATAATTTATTTTTTACAATATGGAGGAATTAATATGGAATACAGCAAAAAAGTTATGGATCACTTCATGAACCCAAGAAACGTTGGTGAAATTGAAGACGCTGACGGTGTTGGTACAGTTGGTAACAAACAATGTGGAGATATT
>CALWSX010000049.1 GCA_944384285.1 uncultured Lachnospiraceae bacterium | reverse complement strand
AAGATTTTATGCCGTATGTGTAGTGGATGACGTGCAACAGTACTTTTTTCAGCTCTTGGAGCAGACGTAACTGTATTATCAAGTAATATTGAAAGCATACTTTTAGATAAAGAGGTATCAGAGCATTATAATCTTTATGTAAACACTGTATTTGGCTCATTTAAAGATTTATGCAGAATAGAAGAGGAAAGTTATGATATGGTTTTCTTATCTTCATCTAATATGTATGTAAGTAACAGAGAACCGGTAATAAAAGAATGTTTTAGAATTTTGAAAAAAGGCGGAACGCTTTTATCAGGATTTACTAATCCAAAAACATTTGTTTTTTCTGATCTTATAAGTATTTCTGAAGAAGAAAAGGTATCTATACCTTATTATTCACTTGTGACAAAAAAGATAGAGCAGTTTGAAAATGAAAATAAAGATACAAAAGACTCTGATAATACAAAAGTTTTAAGTGAATTCTTTAAAAACTATATTTCGTCAGGATTTAAAGTAGTTGATTATTATATTGATAACAGCGGTATAGACTTACTTGATAAATATATAGAATCATATATAGCAGTAAATGCTGAAAAATCATTATAAAAAAAGAATGGGGAATTTTTATGATAGATGAAATGCTTTTAAAAGAGGCATATAAAGCTATGCAAAATTCATATTCGCCATATTCAAACTTTAAAGTAGGAGCAGCTCTTTTATGTAAAAGTGGAAAAGTATATACAGGTTGCAATATAGAAAATGCAAGTTTTTCTGCAACAATATGTGCTGAAAGAACTGCTATATTTAAAGCCGTAAGTGAAGGAGAAAAAGACGGCTTTATTTGTCTTGCAATTGTTTGTTCAGGTGATGATTATCCATATCCTTGCGGAGTATGTCGCCAGGTTTTTGTTGAATTTATGAAAGATGCAAACATCATTGTAGGTAAGAAAAATGGCGAATATAAAAAGTTTACGGTAAAAGAGCTTATGCCTAATTCTTTTACGGAATTTTAAAAAGGTGATTTATATGGAAAGAAGTTTTGAGATACTTGAAAAAGCATGCTATAGTTGTTTTAAATGTGGGCTTTCTGAAACAAGAACTAATGTTGTAATTGGTAAAGGAAATAGAAATGCCGATATAATGTTTATAGGAGAAGGTCCAGGAGAGCGAGAAGATATAGAGGGTGAAGTTTTTGTAGGGCCTGCCGGAAAATTACTTGATAAAATGCTTGCTTCTATTGGATTATCAACAGAGAATGTTTATATAGCAAATATTGTAAAATGCAGACCGCCAAAAAACAGAAACCCATATAAAGAAGAAATAGACAGCTGTGTAAATTATTTAAAATATCAAATTTTGCTTGTAAAACCAAAAATAATAGTATGTTTGGGAAAAGTCGCAGCAAGCGTGGTTATAGAAGAAAATTTCCCTATTACAAAGCTTCATGGGGTTTGGTATGAGAAAAACGGCTATAGTATAATGGCAACATATCATCCATCTGCTCTTTTACGTGATGAAACTAAAAAAAGACCAGCCTGGGAAGACTTAAAGAGTTTAAGAGAAAAAATACACAATATGGATATAAATATTTGAATTATAAAAGACGGGAAACCGTCTTTTTTTTGTGAAAATAAACAATAAATTTAAAATATTTTTGGTAAAAAAATCAATTTGTGAAAAGTATAACATTTTTTTGCATTAAAGTATTCAAGTATTAAATATGTAATGTGGAAAAAAAGACGAAATTTATATATTTAATGTATACTTTTTGTAATTGTATTTAATAAAGTACAATATTGTGGTACACTTATTAAAATTTGCATAATTTTTAATCATAAAAAAGGAGTTGTACGGAGGGGAAAAAATGGATATTAAAGTACTTGTAAAAGCAATAAGTGACTTTGTTTGGGGCCCTTATATGCTTTTTCTTTTGGTCGGAACAGGGGTTTTTCTTACAATAAGACTTAAGTTTCTTCCTTGGAGAAATCTTGGCCATGCGTTAAAAATGATTTTTGAAAAAACAGATAAGAGTGATGAAAAAAGCGGGGATATTTCTTCTTTCCAATCGCTTATGACAGCTCTTGCAGCGACTATCGGTACAGGTAATATTGTTGGTGTTGCAACAGCTTTGGTATCAGGTGGACCTGGGGCTATTGTATGGATGCTGGTTTCTGCCATATTTGGGTTGTCTACTAAGTATGCAGAAAGTGTTCTTGCTGTAAAATACAGAGAAATAAATAAAAATGGCGAATATTCCGGTGGACCTATGTATGCCATGAAAAATGGTATAAAAATAAAATGGCTTGGATTGCTCCTTGCATTTTTATTTGCTCTTTTTGCAACTGTGGCGTCATTTGGTATCGGAAATATGACTCAGGCTAACTCTATAGCAGATGCTATAAATACATCTTTTGGAGTTTCAAGACAGCTTGTAGGATTTATACTTGTAATTCTTTCACTTGTTGTTCTTATGGGTGGAATTAAAAGTATAGGTAAAGTTTGTGGTGTTATAGTTCCTTTTATGGCTATATTTTATTTCCTTGCAGCTCTTGTAGTTATAGTTATTAATTTTAAAAATGTACCTTCTGGAGTTGCAGAAATGTTTAGAATGGCATTTTCACCAAGAGCTGTTGCTGGAGGTGTTGGAGGAGCAATTGTTGCTAATATGCTTCAAGCTATGCGTTGGGGAGTTGCCAGAGGTGTATTTTCTAATGAAGCTGGTCTTGGCTCTGCACCTATAGCAGCCGCAGCAGCACAGACAAATCACCCTTCAAAACAGGGTTATATAAATATGACAGGTACTTTTATTGATACAATTATTGTTTGTACTATGACAGGTCTTGTAATTACATCATCAGGTGTTTTAGGAACAGCCGGACCAGATGGAAAACTTATAGACGGTGCTCAGCTTACAATTTTGGCATTTAAAACAGCACTCGGACCTTTTGGTGGGGCTATAGTTACAATCGGTATTGCACTTTTTGCCTATTCAACTATTTTAGGTTGGGAATATTATGGAGAGAAATCTCTTGAATATCTTGTAAAATCAAGAGGAATATGTCTTGCATACAGATTTTTATATTGTTTAATTACTTATGTTGGTGCAACTATGACATTACAGTTTGTTTGGGACGTATCTGATGCTATGAACGGACTTATGGCTATTCCAAATCTTTTATGTCTTCTTATATTGAATAATCAAGTTGCAAAAGAATGTTTTGATTATCAAAAGAATGTCAGAGAAAAATATTTTTAATAAAAATGCCTTAATCTTATTAGATTAAGGCATTTTATTTTTGAGTATAATTAAACCTAATATATGAAAAAGCCTGATACTTTTGTATCAGGCTTTTATCATATTAATTTTAAGGAGCGTAAAGTATATCTAAATTATTTAATAAATTAAATTATTTAATTGCTGATAAAACATCGCTGTATTCGTTTGTTACATACATTTTTGAATCTTCAAGTTTTGGAGCTGTCTGCATTTCTTTTTCTTCACCGTTTACAACGATTGTGTTATCGTTAAGTGTAACAAGAATTGTGTTTTCACCTTTTGTAAGTTCTACAGGTTTGTCATTAGCAACCCATTTGATTTCAAAGCCAAGTTCTGTAGATAAATCTCTTAAGCCTAAGAATGTTTCAACATCTTTTGTTTCAGGAACAACTTTTGTTTCGTCATCTTTTGCTTCTTCTTTAGCATCGCCTAAAAGAACAACTGCTGTTGGAGCTGTCTGAGCAGGAATGCTTCTTGTAGTAGCTTTGTAGATTACAAGAACTTCTTTATCAATAATACTTTCTGGAGCTAATTTTTCTTTTGTACCTTTAATGTTGTACATAGGTGTTTCTTCGCTTAAGTTTAATTTTAAAGTATTGTCTTCATTAATGAATTCATTATTGAAAACGCCGATTTCAGCAAAAGCATCTTTATCTGAATTTAAAATAACACCGCCAATTCCGCTTGTCATTGGTGGAATGCTCATTGTCATAGGAGCAAGTTTTTCAAGAAGAACTGTGATTGTGTCGCCTTCTTCAATATCTTCAACAGATTTTACTTCGCCTGTAGCATTGTCAATAACGAAAGTTGTTTTTGCGATATTGCAACGAATACCTGTCTGCATTTCGCCAAGCATAACAGTTACATAATCTTTTCCTTCTTCTGCAGTTACTTCTGTAACTGTGTCTGTAACAAGTTTGTAAGAATAGTTGTCTTCTTTTTCAGCAGGGGCTTCGCCTGTTTCTTCTTTTTCTTCTGAAACAGCAACAACGTCATTTGATGTTGTAACTGCGTTTTCAGCAAAAGCTGTTGTTGAAAGAAGTGTTGCACCTGCGATAGTAGCCATAAGAATTGTTGTTAATCTTTTTTTCATAATATATATACCTCCAAATTTTTATATTTTAAATCTTCATTTTTGTTTTACACTTAGTTAAACGAAAATAAATTTATTTTGTTCCGCAATTTTTGAAAAAATTTTAAAAAAATTTATTTTTTTAATAAAAATATCAATTTTTCCTTGAAAATACGTTGTTTTTTACTCGAAAAATTTTTTAAAAAAGCTTGTACTTTTTAAGAAAAAAAGAGTGTATTTAATAAATTTTATAAAAATATGAAAAAAATAATATATTTTACTAACAGTTAAAATGTAATTAAAGCATTTGTAATATAGTTTCTAAAAGAGATAACATTAAAGGGGAGGCCATAATAAGTATAATGATTTTTCCTCCAAGTTCAATTTTACTTCCTATAGCTTTTTCTCCTGCATCATTACAAATCTGTGTTCCGAATTCAGATATGTATGATATTGCAATAACTTTAAAAAGAATAGAAATATAACTGGAAGAAATATTACCCATTGTTCCTATTTTCTTTATTATGTTTATAAGAGAAGAAAGGTCAGAAATAAGCATTATAAATATTAAAACACCTGTTATAACACCTGTAAGCAAGCTTATTTCCGGATTTTGTTTTTTTATTGCTATAGAAAGAAAGGTTCCTATTAAACCTATAGCCACAATTTTTGTAATATCCATTTTTAAAGCCTCCTTTTTTAGGCCTTATAAAGAAAAAAGAGCTCGTACAGTTTCAAACAGCTCGCTTATATAACCTATTACCCAAAAAAGAACAACAACAAGTCCAGCTAAAGTTGTAAGCATTGCCTGTTCTTCACGTCCGGCACGTATCAGAACTTGATTAAGTACAGCAACAAGTATTCCGACAGCAGCTATACGGAAAACTATAGATATATCCATATGTATCAAATCCTTTCTTTTCTAAAGTATCTAAATAAGTATTACGGCTATAAGAAGTCCGCCCAATACTCCAAGACTTTTGTACATTTTCATGTTATTTAGACTTTTATTTATAACTTCTTGCTCTTTGTTTTCAATATATGAAATAATTGTTTTTATATTACTTATAATCTGGTTTTTATCATCGCTTTTTAAAATTTTTGAGAAAGACAGAAAATATTTTTTGTCTTCCGAATCAAGATAAGTAAAATTAAAAATATCCAAAAAAGCTTTTTTAAATATAAGTTCAGCAGATGTTTGATTATTTATAATTTCATAAGCAGCATTTTTACACATAAGAGATGTAATATCTCCTGTTTTTTCTGCTATATCAAGAAATATTTGATATAAAGGAGTATTGCTGTAAGTTATTTCTGAGGTTAGAATAAGAAAGAATTTTTTGAATTCTCTAAGGTCTTCTAAATGAAACTTGTCTTTTTTGGAACAAAACAGCCCATAGGCAAAAGAAATGGCTATTACAATCAAGCTTCCGGATAGTTTAAATAACATTTTTATTCACCTCAATACTTTTGAAATTTTCATCATATAATTTAAAAATTCGTTCAAAAGATGAATTTTTTTCAAGTGCAATATATTTTTTAAAATATTTTTTGTTTTTAAATTCGTAAAAATTTTTTTTGTTTAAAAGTTCATCTATATTTTTGGCGTGAATAGTTGATATAACGGATACACCCGAGTTTATTATGTATTCAATAGATGAAAAATCATTTGAGTTACCAATTTCGTCTACTGCAATTAAAGTAGGGGACAGGCTTCTTAAAGCAGTTATCATACCTATAGATTTTGGGCATAGATCAAGAACATCGCTTCTTAATCCCACATCGTTTTGTGGAACACCTGAGATTGATGCCGCTATTTCATTTCTTTCGTCCAAAATGGCAACAGACTGGCCTTTTGTATTTGAAATAATCCTTATAATATCTCTTAAAAGTGTAGTTTTGCCGCAGCCTGGCGGTGAGAGTATTAAAGTGTTATTTATGTTCCTGCCATCAAAAATATATTTTATAATATTTTCAGCACAGCCTTTTATTTCGTGTGCAATTCTTATATTTATTCCGGAAATATTTTTAATAGTTTTAATTTTTTCATTTTCTGTAATAACTTTTCCGGAAACACCAATTCTGTGGCCTCCTAATGTTGTTATGAAACCATTTTTAAGTTCTTCTTCAAAAGAAAATAGGGAATATCCGCTTAAACTATCCATAATTTTTGAAAGGGTTTCTTTTTTTGGGAAAAAAGAATTGTTTATGTCTTCTGTAAAAGTTCCGTTATTATGTAAAAAAAATTCTTTCATATTGCTTTTAATTATGATTGGTTTATCAACACGTATACGAATTTCTTCTATAGTATCTGTTTCACATAAATTATTTTTAAAATCCACGGAAAGTATTTCAAAAATTTTTAAAACTATGTTTTCCAAAGTGAAACCACCTCTTATGTAAATAAATTTTAGAAGCCGACAATTTTTTTAAATAAATATTTATATATAAAATTATTCGGGGTATTTATAGATGATTAAAAACAAATATACCCCGAATTTTTAAAATAAAACTTATTTAAGAGGACTGATTCTTATTTTATCTTCCGGGAAACCGGTTTTTCTTTTGACAATATCCATAATCTGTGCAACTTCATCTTCTTTAAGGTCAGGTTTATTTACAACAACATCAACTGTTTCGTCATCAATTCTTACGTAAGCTTCGCTAAAACCTTTTGATTTAATCATTGCTTCTGCGGCGCTTTCTTTTTCAATTCTTTTTTGAATATCAAGCATTTGTTCAGCACAAGCATCTTTTTGTTCTTGTTCTATATTTTTGTTATTAATAATTTCTGTAAGAAGATCTTTTTCTTTTGATCTTGTTTGTTCTCTTTCAAGTTTTGCAGTTACAAAGAAGTCCGCATTCTGGTCGCTTCCTACTAAAACAGCGGCTCCTGTGTCATCAATTTCTTCGTTTGCAATAGCTTCGGCTGTAATTGGATCAAATTCTGTTTCACCATCAGAAAAAACTGCTACATTATTATTGTCATTGGTTTCTGCAACAGAAGTATCTTCATCATCAGGTAAAACAACTATTTCTCCGTCATCGGAAAGGGTAATATCTTCAGCAATTTCAGTTTTTGATTTATCAGTTTCTGTATTTTTAACTTCTGTTAAGTTAAGGTATCCCGCAACTGCAACCATAACTACAAGGGCTGTAACAATAACTTGATTTCTTTTTATAATAAACATGTGTAAAAACCTCCTATTTCATTTTAAGAATTTCAATTTTATGAGATGGAACATTAAGAAGTGATTCAGCAGCTTTTAAAAGTCCGTTTTTTACAATTATATTATCTCCTCCTTCTGCAACTATTAATACACCTTCTATTGAAGGGCTTATTTCTTTAAGTACAAGAGGTTCGTAAGACCCATCTTCGCTTTCAATTATTACATAATCGCTTTTAAGATTTTGTCTTATTTTGTTAGTATCTTCTTCTTGTTCTTCTTCTGTATTTTGTGCCACAACAAGTTCTTTGTCGTTTTTATAAGTTATCATAACATCAACATTCCCGGCCCCCTCTACTTTGGAAAGTATGTTTTTAAGACGATTTTCAAGGTCGTCATTTTTAATTTCATCTTTTATCTCTTCGTTTTGAACAACTTCAGTTTTTTTTTCTTTTTTTAAATACGGAGAGCTTCCTATGTATAAAAAAGTTATTCCGAATATAAATAGTATTAACATCTTTGTTTTAAAATTCTTGTTTTTTAAGAGTTCTTTTATTTTTTTATCGTCCATTTCAATCCTCCCATGTTATATTTATATTTTTTTCGTCAACATCTAAAAGTTTAGAGATGTTTTCTTTTATTTCCGGGTTTTCTTTATCATTTACAGAAATATTTATACTTTTTATTTCCCCGTAACTATCATCATCTTTTGAAAACTCTATTTCTGTTTTTGAGTCTTTAATACCACTTTTTTTCAAGTCTTCTTGTATGATTTCCTCAAGTCTTTTGCTGTATAAATCGTTCAAAAAATCTTTTTGTGCATTTGATGTAATTTCTTTTTGCTTATCATAATCATCAAAAGAAATATCTTTGTATGGTATATCTATTGTTTTTACGTCTGCAATTTTAAAAATAGGGCTTAAAAGAGAGAGTATAATAATTATTCCCATTACCAAATTTATATATTTTTTATAATTTCCGTCAGGTAAAATAAGCTCTGCAAATGTGCTTAAAAATATAAGTATTACTATAGTTTTTATATAAGAAAAAAATAATTCTATAATTGTAAATCCCTCCTTTAAAGTTTAAAGATTTGCACAAAGTATAATAACTGTAAATATAAACATACCGGAAACGGTAAGGAGAGAGGCAAGAAGCAGGGCCGTAAAATCTCCCATTTTGTCAATACAGGACACAAACCTCTTTTCACATATAGGTTCAATTATTGCGGCCGTAAATTTATACACAAATATTATGGAAACAAGTTTTATTACGCTAATCGACAGAAATAATACAGTAAAAACTATAACAGCAACTGAGAGACCGCCCATAGCAGCTCCGCATACAGATGCGATAGTATCTACTGCTCCCGATAATGTATTTCCGACAACAGGTACAAATTTGACTGCATTTTTTGAGAGGTTTCCTAAAAAGTTTGAAGCTCCTCCACCGCCTATTTTTGACAGAGTTATAATTGCCATAAATATTGCGGCAGATATTTTTAGTCCCCACTTTACAATATTTTTAAAAAGGGTACAAAAATATGTAAGATATCCTTTAGGCGTAGTGTTGTTTACTATTGTCAGGACAGCATTTACAGATATAAGCGGAAGTATAAAAAAAGATACAAACTCGCTTAAAATTCCAATTCCAAAAATTGAAAAGGCTATAATCATGGAATTGCTGCCTATATTGTTAAGGGTTAAAAGAAGCACGGAAAAAGCTGGCATAACAGTTTTTACAATTTCGGAAAAAGCCGAAATATCTTTTTCTACAAGGGCAAGAGAATTTTTAAATGATGATAATACTGTTATTATAAGGAGGGTGTAGCATATAAAAAAACCAATCTCACCAACAGATTTACCCTTAAAAGATGCGTTTAAGGAACTTATTACAGAGGCGGCAAGGGATATTATAATAATCCTTCCCATAAGTGACGCCTGGACTAAAATTTCTTTGAAAAGAAATTTTAAAAATTCCTCAAATTTTTCTTTAAAGGTAAGGGGTTCCTCCGAAAAAATAACTTCTTTTGTAAAATCATAGAGGCTGAAGTTTTCTAAAAGTTCATTTTCGCCGTCTTGAATTGTTTTAATTTTGTTTTCAATATCATCGAGATTTAAAACTTCAAGTTCTTTTTCCATAAGGTTGTTAAAATCGTCTTCGGCATATACTTTTACCGTGCTAAGACTTAAAAATATGAATATAAAAATAAGTATTTTTTTAAATTTATCTATAGTATCATCTCCAAACATATAAAGCTTGTCTTAAAACAGGTTGTCTTAATTTTTGTGTTAATAAAATATATTACTTGAATTAAAATTTATTCCATTGTTTTTTAAATTTGAAAAACAATAGAAAAATTAGCATAAAAAGATAAAAAAATTTCAAAAAATTATACCAATTTAACAAAGTAAAGCGTAAATTATAAATTTCTATTGATTAAATAAAGAAATGTATTTAAAATAATACTAATATAGGATAATCAGATTTTTGTACAAACCATACAAACTAATTGACATAAATTTGTCAGTATTTATCCATAGACTAAAAAAACAAGGAGGATGAAAAATGCAGAACATAGAAATAAAACAGTTTAAAAAAGTCCTTGTTGCAAACAGGGGTGAAATTGCCATCAGAATTTTTAGAGCTTTAAACGAGCTTGGCATAAAAACAGTGGCAATTTTTTCAAAAGAAGATAAATATGCACTTTTTAGAACAAAAGCCGATGAATCATATCTTCTCGATATCGAAAAAGGCCCTATTGATGCATACCTTGATATTGAAGGGATTATTAAAATAGCAAAAGACCGTCATGTTGATGCTATTCATCCTGGATATGGATTTTTATCAGAAAATGCTGAGTTTGCTAAGGCTTGCCGTGATAATGGTATAGAATTTATTGGTCCTGACGTTGAAACAATGATGCGTATGGGCGATAAAATTTCATCAAAACAAATGGCTATGGAATGTAATGTACCTATAATTCCGGGTATTGACCATGCTGTAAAAACTTTTGATGAAGTGAAAGAAACAGCAGAAAGAATAGGATATCCTGTCATGCTTAAAGCTTCAAACGGCGGCGGTGGCAGAGGTATGCGTATTGTATATAAAAAAGAAGAACTTGAAAAAGAATTCATAAACGCAAGAGAAGAAGCAAGAAAGGCTTTTGGAGATGACAAAATATTTGTTGAAAAATATCTTTGTAATCCAAAACATATAGAAGTTCAGATTTTAGGCGATAATTACGGAAATGTAGTACATCTTTATGACAGAGACTGTTCTGTACAAAGACGTCATCAGAAAGTTGTTGAATTTGCGCCGGCAGATTCAATTTCTATTGAAACAAGAAATCGTATTTTTGACCATGCTGTCAGACTTTCAAAACATGTAGGATACAAAAACGCAGGTACACTTGAATTCCTTGTTGATGCTAACGAAGATTTTTATTTCATTGAAATGAATCCTCGTATTCAGGTAGAACATACTGTAACAGAAATGATTACAGACGTTGATATTGTACAGTCACAGATACTTATTGCAATGGGCTATCCTCTTAATTCAAAAGAAATAGGAATTACATCTCAGGGTGCTATTCCTTGCAGAGGATATGCTATCCAAACACGTATTACAACTGAAGATCCTACAAATAATTTCCTTCCAGATACAGGTAAAATTACAGTTTATCGTTCACCTTCTGGAAACGGTATTCGTCTTGACGGTGGTGTTGCCCATGCCGGAGCAGAAATATCACCATACTACGACAGTCTTCTTGTAAAAATTATTGCTTTTGGAAATACATTTGAAAAAACAGTTATCAAGTGTACAAGAGCTTTAAAAGAAATGCGTATAAGAGGTGTTAAAACAAATATTCCTTTCCTTATAAACGTACTTGGAAGTGAGGAATTTTTAAATGGTAAATGTACAACTACATTTATCGAAAACACACCAAAACTTTTTGAAATTAACTTAGGTAAAGACAGAGCAACAAAAATTGCTGAATTTATAGGAAACCAGATTGTAAATGTTTCAAAAGGCGAAAAGGGTGATTTTGAAGAAATAGCACCTCCTCATTATGACAAAACTGCTCTTGTTTACGGAAACCGTGATGAATTTTTAAAACTTGGAGCAAAAGAGTTTACACAAAAGATTTATAATTCAAAGAAACTTTATGTAACAGACACAACAATGCGTGATGCTCATCAGTCTCTTTTTGCTACAAGAATGAGAACAAAAGACATTATTAATGCCGCACCTGCAACAAATAAAATTTTGCAGAACGCATTTTCTGTAGAGGCGTGGGGTGGCGCTACATTTGACGTTGCTTACAGATTTTTGAAAGAATCTCCATGGAACAGACTTACAGCATTAAGACGTCTTATGCCAAATACTCTTATTCAGATGCTTCTTCGTGCATCAAATACAGTAGGTTATACAAACTATCCAGATAATGTTGTAAAACAGTTTATAAAATTAAGCGCTGAAACAGGTGTTGACGTTTTCAGAATTTTCGACAGCTTAAACTGGATTGAAAATATGAAACTCCCAATCGAAGCTGCTCTTGAACAGGGCAAGATTGTAGAGGGTGCTATTTGTTACACAGGAGATGTTTCCGACCCTAACGAAACAAAATATACAATCGAATACTATATTAATAAAGCAAAAGAGCTTGAAAAACTCGGTTGTCATATTATATCTATAAAAGATATGGCAGGTCTTTTAAAACCATATTCTGCAAAAGAGCTTGTAAAAGCTTTAAAATCAGAAATAAAACTTCCTATTCATCTTCATAACCATGACACAACAGGTAATGGTGTAAGTGCGGTATTAATGGCTGCTGAAGCGGGAGTTGATATTGTTGACCTTGCGATTGAATCTATGAGTTCTCTTACAAGCCAGCCATCTTTAAACTCTGTTGTAGCCGCTCTTAAAAATACAGAAAGAGATACAGGCTTAGACCCTGATGAACTTAATGAATTAAGCAAATATTATGCAGGAGTAAGACAGGTTTATACATCATTTGAAAGTGGTCTTAAAACACCTAATACAGAAATTTATAAATATGAAATTCCTGGTGGCCAGTATTCTAACCTTCTTGCACAGGTTAAAGATATGGGTAGTGCCGAAAACTTTGAAGAAATTAAAGCTCTTTACAAACAGGCAAATGAACTTTTAGGAAATATTGTAAAAGTTACTCCTACATCAAAAGTTGTTGGTGACCTTGCAATATTTATGTCTAAAAACCACCTTAACAAAGATAATATTCTTACAGAGGGTAAAGACCTTTCTTATCCGGATTCTGTAGTAGATTATTTCAAAGGTAATATCGGACAGCCGGACGGCGGTTTCCCTAAAGAACTTCAGGAAATTGTTCTTAAAGGTCAGGAACCAATAACAAAACGTGCAGGCGAGCTTATGGAACCTGTTGATTTTGAAGAAATAAGAAAACATTTCTTAGAAGAACATAAAATCCAGAAAATTAGCGATAAAAGTATCATAAGCTATGCTCTTTATCCAAAAGTATATGATGAATACTTCAGACACCTTCAGTACTATAATGATGTTTCAAAACTTAAAAGCCATGTATATTTCTATGGTCTCAAAAAAGGCGAAGAAACAGTTATAGAAATAGAAACAGGTAAATATGTAATTATAAAATATGTTGATTCTTCAGAACCTAACGAAGAAGGCTACAGAACTCTTACATTTGAAGTTAACGGTGTAATTAGGGAAGTATCTGTACTTGATAAAAATCTTGAGGTTAAATCAGACAGAAAGATTAAAGCAGATAAGAATAACCCTACACATATTGGGTCAGCAATACCTGGAACTGTTAGCAAGATTTTTGTTAAAGAGGGCGATGAAGTTAAAAAGAATATGCCTCTTATGACAATAGAAGCTATGAAGATGGAAACATCTGTTGTTGCAAAAATGGACGGTGTAATTTCAAAGATACTCGTTTCAGAAGGTTCAAAAGTAATTCAGGACGAACTTTTAATTACATTTGTATCAGAATAAATTATATAAAAATATTAAAACCGACGATAAGAAATTATCGTCGGTTTTTTTTTGATGTTATTAATTTGGTAATCTTACACTTTCAAGCAATTTATGCATATTTTCTGTTTTTTCCTTTACTTCATCATATTTTCTTAAAGAAATACATGTATAAATACTGTCAAGTAAAGCAATATGAATTATTCTTGAAGTAATTGCTTCATGCATTAACTTGTTTTCTGATGAAGAAGTAATTATTGGGAGGTCACAGATTTTAGTTATAGGTGATTTGCCATAACTTGTAATACAGATTGTTTTAGCCCCGTTTTCTTTTGCAATTTTCATGGCACGTATTGTTTCTATAGTTCTTCCAGTATGAGAAAGCCCAAAGGCAACACAGTCTTTATCAAGCATGCTTGCGCTTAAAAGCATAATATGTGGGTCGGTTGCATCATAAGCGGGAAGACCTATTCGCATAAAGCGGTAATATGTATCAGAGGCTATTGTTGCAGATGTTCCAACTCCAAAAAATACAATTTTTTTAGCAGAACATAAAAGGTCAACAGTTTTTTCAAGTGTTTCGTTTGATATTATTTCTGTAGTTTCTTCAAGACTTCTTGCAAGTGATGAAAATACCTTTGACATTATAAGTTTAGGATTATTTATATCTGTTTCCAACACAATTTCATCAAGTATATATTGTTTGCTTTGTGTATAATTTTTTGCAAGATTTATTTTTAAAGCAGAAAAGCCTAAAAGCCCAATATTTTGGCAAAATCTTATAATGCTTGATTGTGCCACATTTATTTTTTTTGACAGTTCCCCCACATTCATATTGATTACAGCTGATGTATTATCCATTATAAAGTCGGCAATTTTTTTCTCAGACTTGCTGAAAGAATTATACAGACTTTTTATTGTAATTAAACAATTTGTTTCTTTATCCATAAATTTATTCTCCTAAAAATTGTAGTTCAAGCGAGAGCATTGGCTTTTCTTTTGTAATTTTCATATCAAATTTAATAAGCTCATCAAGATTTTTAAATCCTTTATCAAAAGTTCCAATATATTTTGGCATTTTACTTTCATTTTCACTTGTTATTCCGGTGTATACAAGAAAAGCGTTGGCACCATTATTTTTCCCAAAAGACATATCAGTATCTATTCTGTCACCCACAACACAAATCTCATCTTTTCTTGCATGTAATTTCTTTTGTATATAATTAAACGAATAAGCCCCGGGTTTTCCTAACATAATTGCTTTTTTGCCTGTTGCATACTCTAATGAAGCGTTAATTGCTCCGGTATGAGGCATAAAGCCTTTTTCATCTGGAATACTTTCGTCAGAGTTTGTGCAAATAAGTTCGGCTCCATTCCATATGTGTTTACATGCAGTTTTTACTTCAGAAAAATCTGTTTGTTGGCTGAACCCACATATTACAAAATCTGCATTTTTTGAGTCATCACAAATTATATCAAATCCGGCCTCTGAAAGAGATTTTTTAAACTGCTCTGTTCCTATTACAAAAATTCTGGCAGTTCTTGAGTGGTTTAAAAGATAATCTTTAGTTACACATGCGGCAGTTACTATTTTTTCCGGAGAAACTTTTATATTAAATTTTTTAAGTTTGTCCGAGATTTCCTCTGGAGATCTTTCCGGGCTGTTTGTAAAAAAAACAAAATCACGTCTTTTTGTTTGAAGATATGAAATAAACTTATCGGCGTAAGGTATGGGTTTAGTTTGATGATATATTGTTCCATCAAGATCAATTATATATTTTAACTGCATTATGGTTTGGCTCCTCCTTTTCTTTGCTAATAATAGGATAATTATATCAACAAATTTTTGCATATTCAATCGTTTGGAATGTTAAATTAAATTAAATTCGATTTTACTTTTGTTTGATAGAATTTAATTCCGTGAGCATATATAATGCAATTGTTGAAGCGAGAGAACGCCAAATAACGAAAGGAGATTTTTATGGAAAGAGTAAACGAAATTCATATGCCAAGGGGTTCATATCGAACAACGGAAAAGGCAAAAGCAAGAAAGATAGGCAAAGTTAAGGAGTTTTGGCAAAAATATTGGCTGCCTACTCTTATGCTGGTTCCGGCAGGAATTTTGTATTTAATGTTTTTTATTTATCCTACACTTAATTCTTTTTATTTAAGTTTCAACGACTGGAATATTCTTACTGGTGCTATATCATTTGAAGGATTAAGCAATTATAAGGAAGTGCTTACAGATCCTGTTTTTTATCAATCAGTTAAAAATATGGCAGTGTATGTAATATTTGCAACAATTCCATTAATTTTACTTTCTCTTTTTATAGCTATAGCGATTGAAAACTGTGGAAAAGCAAAAGGTTTTTTCAGAACAGCTATATATATTCCTGTAATAATTTCAATGTCTGTTTCAGGTATGATGTGGCAGTTTATATTAAGCCCAACAACAGGAATTGTAAATCAGGTAATGACAATTTTGGGGTTTGAGCCTATAAGCTGGCTTACAGATGTAAGAACAGCACTTGGTGTAATAATTGTTGTAGGAATTTGGAGAGGTCTTGGAACAAATGTTGTTTTGTTTATAGCAGGTCTTAAAGGTATATCAAAAGAGCAAATAGAAGCAGCAAAAGTTGATGGTGCAAATAGATTTCAAATATTTAGACATATAACTCTTCCATCAATTTCATACGTAACAAGTTTTGTAACAATTACAACTATAATATCATGTTTCCAGATATTCACAACAATACAAGTTATGACAATGGGTGGACCAAACAATGCTACAAATATGCCAGTATTCCAGTTATGGCAGGAAGCTTTCCAGTTCTTTGATATGGGAAGGGCTACATCAATTTCAACTATGATGTTTATTGTAATATTAGGACTTTCAATGCTCGTTATGAGAAAAATGGAAAAAGCAAACAGCTGATATTTTTTGAGGTGATTTGATTTGAATACTTTAACATATAAAAAAAGATTGAATAATGAACATGCCATAAAGGTTTTTTCTGTGGTATTTATGGTTTTGTTTACACTCTTAATGTTTATCCCCATAATTTTTATGGTTCTTTACTCATTTTTTCCAACAGCAAACGTAAATTCTATGTCCGGGTTATCAAATCTTTTTGATTCGGCTTCACTTGAGGGATATAGAGAAGTTTTTGCAAGAACTCCGTTTTTTTATTTGTTTTATTATAGTTTTTGGTTGTCTTTTTTATATACTTTTTTTTTGTTAATTGTTGTATTTTTATCTGCGT
>CALWSX010000048.1 GCA_944384285.1 uncultured Lachnospiraceae bacterium | reverse complement strand
TATCGAATCTTTATCAAATTCTTTTAGCTCTTCATTTTGAAAAATTTCAGAAAGTTTTGCCTTTCCTCCAGAAATAAGATTTATAATAGCTTTTTCTCTTTTTTCTTTAAAAGAAAAAAATTTATTAAGCTCTGTAGATTTCTTTTTTATACTTTTATTAGCATCTTTAAAAATCTCTTCAAGTTCATTTAATTCATCTTCATTTATATTTATATCAATTTCAAGCTCTTCTCTTAAACAAGTTAAAAAATCTTTAAATGTGAGAGAAAAATCAGAAATATTTTCTATACTTCTACCTTCAAAAAGAAAATGCCCTCTATGTTTTAAAATATGATGAAGTGCTAAATATAAAAGTCTTATATCATATTTTTCATCTTTCTTTATAAGTTCATTTCTTAAATGATAAATTGTAGGATATTTTTTATGATAATCTTTATCCGTAAATTCACATTCTACAAAAAGATTATAAGGAAGTTTAGGCATATTTCCGTCTAAATCTTTTTTATCTTCCGGAACATAACGGCTTTCTTTAAGACGATGATAAAACCCTTCATCTACCTTTGAAATTTCTTCTGCAAATATTTCTTGAAGAAAATTTATTCTTTGTTTCTTTCTTTCACTACGTCTTCTTCCTGCTCTAAAAGTTCTCCTTTCTTCAGCTGTGTTAGCAGTTTCAAAAATTCTAAAGCCCCAAAGCATTTTATTATGCTTTCTAATAATTTTGTACTCTTTGTCAGTAACGGCCCATCCAATAGATCCTGTCCCCATATCAAGACCAATATAATATCCGTTCATTTTAATCCCCCTTTTGTTATTGACAGATATTCCCTTTTTGTATATAATATCAATATACTAAATTTACACTATAAGTTCAAATAAAAATTTATTCAAATCGCTTCTGGCTTCCGCAGTGTTGCGGATTTTTTAATTTAGTATTTAAAAGGCTTATTTTTATAATAAGCTTTTTTCTGTACAAAAAAAAGGACGGCTATAAACCGTCCTTTTATATTTTATTCTAAAACTTCTTTCATTGTATAAAGTCCAGGACCTTTTCCGGCCAAAAATTTAGCTGCTTTTATAGCACCTACAGCAAAGATACTTTTTGAAAGAGCTGTATGTGAAAAAGTGATAATCTCATCTTTCCCAGCAAAAATAACATCGTGTTCACCTACAATAGTACCTCCTCTTATTGCAGAAATACCAATTTCTTTAGGTGATCTTTTGTCTCTTCTTTGACTTCTGTCATAAATATATTCATATTCATTATTAAACTCTTCATTTATAGAATCAGCAAGAGCAAGAGCAGTTCCACTTGGTGCATCTAATTTTTGATTATGATGTTTTTCAACAATTTCAATATCAAATCCAGAATCGTAAAGATCTTTTGCAGCTGTTTTAAGAAGCTTCATTAAAAGGTTTACACCTACAGACATATTTGCACTTTTTAAAATTGCAACTTTTTCTGAAGATTCTTTTACTTTTTTGATTACTTCTTCAGAAAGACCTGTTGTACAAAGTACAAGAGGAATATTGTTTTTCACGCTATAATCTAAAAGAAATGGAACAACATAAGATACAGAAAAATCAATAATTACATCTGCCTTAACATCACATTCCTGAATAGATGGGAATATTGGGAAATCTGGATCATCATATATATTAGGGTCAATACCTGCAACAACTTGCATATCTTTTTCTTCTTTTATAAGTGATGCAACAATTTTTCCCATTTTACCTGCTGAGCCGTTTATAATTACATTTATCATAGGTTTAAATCCTCCAAGAATTATTTTAAAAGACCAAAATCTTTAAGTTCTTTTTCTAAAGATTTAAGATGGCATTCTTCCATATCATAAAGTGGAAGCTGGCATTTTCCAACTCCAAAGCCCAACATATTTAATGCTGCTTTTACAGGAATAGGATTTACCTCACAGAATAAAGCATTGATTAAAGGAAGAGCTTTTACCTGCATATCTCTTGCTTTTTCAATATCTCCGTTTAAAAAGTCCATAACCATATCATGTGTTTCTTTAGGTGCAACATTTGCTAATACTGAAATTACACCCTTTCCACCTATTGAAAGTATAGGAAGTACAACATCATCATTTCCAGAATACAAAGTAAAATCAGGACCACAAAGATTTGCAACTTTTATAGCATAAGACATGTCTCCGCTTGCTTCTTTTAAACCAATAATATTTTTGATTTTTGAAAGTTCATAACAAGTTTCTGGAGCAATTTTCAAACCGGTTCTTCCTGGAACATTATAAAGAATAATAGGAATATTTACATTTTCCGCAATAATAGTATAGTGATTTATTAAACCTCTTTGTGTTGTTTTATTGTAATATGGTGTAACCAATAATAAAGCATCGGCTCCTACATTTTCACAATCTTTAGCAAGTTTTACAGCATGCTTTGTATCATTGCTTCCTGCTCCTGCAATAACAGGAATTCTTTTGTTAACTTTTTTTACAGTATATTCAACACATGAAACCTGTTCTTCATCAGTAAGAATTGAAGCTTCTCCTGTTGTACCGCATATTATAATTGCATCTGTTCCATTGCTTATATGATATTCTATAAGCTCACCTAATTTATCATAATTTATTGTAAAGTCATCATTAAATGGTGTTACAATAGCAACTCCTGAACCTCTGAAAAGTTCCATAAAACACTCCTCCTCTACAAGGTTTACTACATTTCATTAATTAATACTTCTGCAATCTGTACAGCATTTAAAGCTGCACCTTTTCTAATGTTGTCTGCTACAACCCACATATTAATACCGTTATCTACGCTTTCATCTCTTCTTACTCTTCCGACAAAAACTTCATCTTTTCCTGCTGCATTAAGAGCTAAAGGATAAACATTATTTTCTGGGTCGTCTTCTAAAACAACACCTTTTGCATTTCTTAATACATCTTTAAGTTCATTTAAATCAAATTCTTTTTCAAACTCAACATTTATTGATTCACTATGTCCTAAATACACAGGAACTCTAACAGTTGTAGCTGTAATTTTCAAATCCTTATTATGAAGAATTTTTTTTGTTTCATTAACCATTTTCATTTCTTCTTTTGTATATCCGTTTTCTTCAAAAACATCAATATGAGGAATACAGTTTCCTGCTATCTGGTATGGGAATTTTTTAGGTTCTTCACCTTTTAAACCATCTTCCAAATCTTTCCAGCCAGCAACTCCTGCTCCTGAAACTGCCTGATATGTAGAATAAATAATTCTTTTGATTTTATATTTATCATCAAGAGGTTTAAGCGCAACAACTGCCTGAATAGTAGAACAGTTTGGGTTAGCAATTATACCTTTATTTAATTTTAAATCTTCAGGATTTACTTCAGGAACAACAAGAGGAATTTCCTCATACATTCTCCACTGTGAACTGTTATCAATTACAATACATCCATTTTCAGCTGCAATAGGAGCAAATTTCTTACTT
>CALWSX010000047.1 GCA_944384285.1 uncultured Lachnospiraceae bacterium | reverse complement strand
TTTCTTGCAATAAGTGCAGCTTCGATAGGTATTGTTCCAGAACCGCAAAATGGATCAAGAAGAATTCTGTCTTTATTCCAGTAGCTTAATTTGATAAGAGCAGCGGCAAGAGATTCTTTTAAAGGTGCGTCAAGAGCGTTTGCTCTGTATCCTCTTTTATAAAGTCCGCTACCAGATGTATCTATTGTTAAAGTAGCAATATCTTTTAAAATAGATACTTGAATAGTATATTCAGCACCGGTTTCGTCAAACCAGTCACATTTATAAACAGATTTAAGGCGTTCTACAACTGATTTTTTTACAATAGATTGACAATCGGATACGCTAAAGAGTTGGGACTTAACTGATTTTCCAACAACAGTGAATTTACCGTCAACAGGAATCCATTCTTCCCATGGCAATTCTTTAGTTTGGTCAAAAAGTTCAGTAAAAGTTGTGGCTTTAAACTCACCCATTTTTATCCACACTCTGCCGGCTGTTCTAAGCCAAAGGTTTGAAATAACAATACTTCTTTCATCACCTTCATATTCAACTCTTCCATCAAATGTTTTTAAGTCTTTAAATCCTAAATCAGAAAGTTCTCTTTTTACACAAGCTTCAAGTCCAAATGCGGCAGAAGCAATTAAATTTATTTTTGACATAATTACGCTCCAAAATTTTTTTTGTTTTATTATAACAAATTTACAGTTTAAATACTATATGGTGATTAAATAAAAATTTAAGTTTTTAGTGTAAATGATGAGTTTATTTGTTATAATGATATAAATAAGTGAGGAGAGGTGATATTTTGGACTTTTCAGAAAATATTTATTTTGGATCAAGTGTTGAAAATATTGAGGAAATATATGCAAAGATATTAAATAAAATTCCTGTTTTTAATATTTACTGTATATACTATTATGACAATTCTGTATTAAAAGCAGAAATAGCTTCTTCTTGCCAAATGTTTAAAAATAAAAAGGATAATTTTAAGATTATAGGTATAGCAAATGGCAGAGAAGAAGCCTATGATTTATATAAAGAAATTATTAAAAATTTGATAAAAGAGGGGACTTTAATCTAAGAATATTTTCTTAATATCAAATGTTTTTAACAAGACTAAAAAAACAAAGTATAAAATACTCATTAACATAAACATAAGCATAAGCATATATTTATCAGGGCTAGAAGTTATTAAAAAATATCGAACCGTAAGAGAAGCACTAAGACCTGCAAGCAATGGCTTTAAAAATGTGTTTTTTATTGATAATTTTAATCCTGTTATTTTTAAAATTTTTAATATGCTTATTAAAAAACTAATTAAATGGCTTAATAGAAGTCCTAAAAGAAATCCATCAACTCCGATTTTAGGGACCATAAAATAAATAAAAAATATAGTTATTACAGATGAAATAATATTATTTATAAATATAAATATATGTTTCCCAAATCCGTTTAAAAGACCGTTTAAAGATGTCTGCATATAGATAAAAGGTGAAAGCAAAGACAGTTTTAATATAAAGCTTGAAATACTTTTATCATTATAAATTGCTGTACAAATTTGTTCAGGAAATACAAAAAATGCTATTCCTGAAAAAATACTTACAGTTGATGTTAAAAGCAGAGAATAGGATACGGTTTTTTTTATTTTATTTGTACTTTTGATTGCCTGAAGTTTTGAAATTTCAGGGACAAGTGTAATAGAAACAGCCACAAGTAAAGCAGATGGAAATTGAATAAGAGGCATTGCCATACCTGTAAGTTTACCAAAAACAGACATTGCATTTTCTGAATGATTGTAAAAAATAGTAAGTCTTTGTGGTATAAGAATGTTTTCTAAAGTTAATAAAAAAGAAGATATTACTCGGGTTAATGTAAGCGGGAATGCCATGAAAAAAAACTCGCTTGCTATGTCAATATAACTTCTTGATTTATTATAATGACATATATTATAATTTTCGTTTTTGTTTGAAAAGAATATAAAAACAAATATAAATGAAATAATTTCTCCAAGCACAATCCCTAATACAGCAACACCACAAGCATAAGTTATACCTTTATGTACAAATTTTTCGGCCAGTAAAAATACAGTCAAAATTCTAACGCTTTGTTCTATTACTTGTGATATTGCAGGTACAGTTTGGTTTTGAATACCAAAAAAGTAGCCCCTAAGAGCAGAACCTATTGCCATAAATGGAATTGCGATTGATAATAATTTTAAAGATGCTAAAGTTCTTTCATCTTTTATTATGTAAAAAGCTATTTCATGTGAAAAGAAAAAAAGTATGCCACTAACTATAATACTTAATAGAAAAGAAACAGAAAAAGAAATTATAGTTATTTTACGAATATTATCATAACAATATTTTGCTTTTTCAGCGGCAATAAGTTTTGACACGGTTGTAGTTATCCCAGATGATGTTATACTCCATGTAAGCATGTAAATAGGCATTATAAGTTGGTAAAGCCCAAGACCTACAGCCCCTATTGTTTGTGACATATATATGCTGTAAAAGAAACCCATAAATTTAGTTATAACACTAGATATGGTAAGTATAAGAGCGCCTTTTATTAAAATTTTTTTAGACATATGTTTTCTCCTAAAGTTGTTAATAAAATAATATTATTAACAATCAACATATATTCATATCCTTAAACACTTGTAGTCCAGATAGTAAAAATTGTACTTGATTAAATAAACTTTTTATAATAAAATAAGGCTGTACATTACATAATTTAGTTATATTAGTGGAGGTGTAATTATGGCTTACGTTATCAACAGAGATCTTTGCAGAGGTTGCTCAGCTTGTGCTGAATTATGTCCAGCAGAAGCTATCCGTCAGGGCGAGATGGGAAAATTCGTTATTAATGCAGATAAATGTATTGACTGTGGTATGTGTGAATCAGTATGTCCTGCAGGAGCAGCTCAGTACGGTGAATAATATTTTTTGTTATAACTAAACTATAATTAAAAATATTATTAAATTGATGCAAAAAATAATAATGTAATTAAAACAGCTAAAATCTAAAATTGATTTTAGCTGTTTTTTTTTAATTTATAGATGCCATATAGTTTTATAAAAAAAATATCTTCTTTATTTTAAGAAGATATTTTAAAAATACAAAAAATATAATTTAATATTCAATTTATAAAAATTTATAATTAGAGAAGTTTTTAGGAAAAGTATAATTTTTAAATTAATATCCAAGTTCTTCGTTTACAAGAATAATCTCAACGTCCATAGATCTTATTTTTTTATAATGAACAACTAATGCATTGCAAATACGTTCAGGGCTGTTGCAGTTATAACATTTGTCTGCTTTAATGGCACAAGGGGTTTTACGATTAAGTCTTTTTGCATTTTTAGGAGCAACTACATTTCGAAGGCGAGAATAAGCTTCTCCAAAATTTTTTGAAATTTTATTTTTACCTGCTATCATATATATTTTTTTATGTCCAAAAAGAGAAGAAGATACACGATTTCCTGTTCCGTCAATATTAAGAATTTCTCCTGTATCTTCTGCTATTGCATTTGCAGAAAGTAAATATACATCTGTAGTCATTGCGTCAATCATAGTTTTAGCCGGATCGTGGCTTATTCCATGATAATAAAGTGTATTATGAGTACTAAGACGAGGTATTATATTCAAATCTTTAATACTCATAGAGCCACCTAATCCTACAGTAGTATTATCTATTTGTTTGTCCAAATAATCTGCTGCTTCTTCTTTTGTTTCAAATACAGAAACAATAAACCCATTTTCTTGAAGTTTAATTTTTAAATCGTGTAATGACATAATAATTCTCCTTGTTTATAAATTTTATTTAAGCCTAAGCTATTGAAATTATGGTTATAAAGAGGTCTTATTTATATTATAGGTTTATATATTGTGTTTTTATTTTGTATGTAATTATTAATATAGTAACATTTTATTGTAATATTTGATATAACAAATTTTTTAAAAATTTATATTTCAGATAATGGTAAAAATCTTGTTAAAAACAGATTTTTATATATCAAGAATAGTATGTTTATTGAATAAATAAGTTTTTTATTAACTTTTAAAAGTAATTATAAAATTTGATAAAATACTAAAAAGTCAGATTAAGAAAATATATTTAAATTAATGATTTTAAATTTATTCTTGTTGTATAATATTATTCCGTCTTTTTCCATCTTGCTAAGTTCATTTGAAAGAGCACTTCTGTCAACAGATAAATAATCAGCAAGTTGTTGTCTGTTAAAAGGTATTTCAAATTCAGTATTTCCTTTTAAAATAGCTTGGTAGGATAAATATGAAAGAATTCTTCCTCTTATTGATTTTGGAGAAGTATGAAAAATTTTTCGAGTTAAAGAGATATTTTTTTGTGATGTAAGAGATAAAAGATTTTTTATAAGTTGGATATGAAATTTGCAAGCATTTGAACATGTTCTTAGAACTTTATCAATATTAATAAATAAAATTTCACAAGGTTCTGCTGCAACAACATTAACCATTATTTCTTCATTTTCAATACAGGCATATGTTTCTCCAAATATGTTTCCCATAGAAATGTTTTCAAGAATATTTTTGTTTCCCCATATATCATCGTTTTCAATATTTATACTTCCTAAAAGTATTATACCAATAGATGAAATAATTTCTCCTTGTTTATAAATTAAATCACCTTTGTCATATTTTTTAGTATAAGATTTTAAACAGTTTAATATAACTTTTATTTCGTTTTCAGTTATTTCATTAAATAACTTTGTTTTTGATAAAAAAATATAATCCATTTTAACTCCTTTGTTGTTATAACAACATACTTTTTTATATGAGTATATTATATTCTAATTACAAAGTCAAACAAATGCATATATGTTTTAAAAGGAGGTTTTTTAATGGATAAAAAAATGTTTTGTTATCAATGTGAACAGACACTTTCTTGTAGCGGATGTACAGGTATGGCAGGCGTATGTGGGAAAACCCAAAAGACAGCAAATCTGCAAGATAAATTGACAGGAAAACTTATTAAACTTGCAGA
>CALWSX010000046.1 GCA_944384285.1 uncultured Lachnospiraceae bacterium | reverse complement strand
ACCTAACATAATCGGATTCAACATCAAATCCATTAGTTGATGATACAATTTCTATTTCTTTTGTAATAAGGCTTAAATTATTGTTTGTTGATAAAAGTTCAAAGAAGTGCCTAAAATTTTCTATTGTACCCATTTTTTCATATATATTTCCGTTTATACACTCATTTGCAAAGGTTCTTTCTTTAGTCAAAAAGACTTCATTATTTATAACAAATTCAATATAGTCTAAATTTCCTATAAGAGAAAACAAAATAATAGAATTCTTTTCAAGTAAATTTATACTTTCTTCAGAAAGATTCATTTCTTTTGCATTAGAGGAATAGTTAATTCTTAAACCATAAGGTGCAGAATTTGTAAAAAGTTCCATACCATCGTATTTTAAAGAATAAGGGATAAAAAGTCTTTGTAATATATTTCCGACAGCAGAAGCATTTCCTATATAATCAGTTCTATATGAATATAAAGTTTCTATTATATCTGATTCAAAAAGTGGTTCAAGTTTAAAAACATATTTTGCCAATTCTTCTGGCGTATTATTTGCATTTGGTAAATTATTTCCTTCAGAAATATATATATCTCCATTATTTTGAATAAATACATAATAACAATAAGAATTTGTATTATCTAAAGAGTTAAGAACTATTTCTGTCTTATCAAGTATGTTTTCTATATCTTTTTTATCTTCAAAAGCATCAAAAACAGTACTTAAATATTCTTCTTTATTAAATTCTGTTTCATAGAGTTGTCCGCAAAAAACAGTTTTATTTTCGTCTGCCGTATTTTTATAAAGCTTTAAATCTGGTGTTATAGAAAACATAGGAGAAAATGTTTCAGTATAAATGGTTGAATTAACAGGGGAGTTATAAATAATTTCTTCAACTTTATATGTTTTATTTGTAAAATTTTTATTTGTATTTTTAGGGCTTGTTATCAATGTAAAAGCGAGAACAATAATTATAACAACAGAAATACACATTATCCAAAAAGGAGCTTTTTTATAATTTAATACATTTTTTATTCTTGATTTTGTATTACCTTCTCCAAAAGCCAAAATAGGTCCATTTGAAAAATGTTTTCTTGTAGATATAGAAAGTAATGTTTGTGAATATTCTTTTTTTGTATCTAAGCCCATAAATTTTATTACGGATTCATCACAAGCCATTTCCATATCTTTTGTAAATAAAATAAATGATATCCATACCAGTGGGTTAAAAAAATGTATGGTTAAAGCTATAAAAAATATCAGTTTAGCAATATGATCCAATCTTTTTATATGTGTTTTTTCATGGTGTATTATAAATTCTTTTTCGGTTTGGCTTAAATTTATTGGCAAGTATATTTTAGGGAAAACCAAACCTAAAACAAAAGCAGTATCTATTTTATCAGAAATATAAATATTCTCTTTTTCAAAAACAGCATTTTTTAAACATTTTTTTAATTTTATAAGTGAATGAATGCTATATATAAGTATTATTATAATTCCAAGAATCCAAATTGTTTTTCCGATAAATATTAAAATCTGCATAGGGTTTATGCTGACTTCAGGGGTTGCACTTGGCAAAATTGGATTTACAATAGTGTTTATTTGAGGAATACCTGTGTTAATTTTTGGAGTATCCATAAGAGCAATTTGTTGAGGGATAGCCTCACTGTTAACAGGTATTATGCTAAATATGCTTTCGATGGAAAAAGGGCATAAAAGGCGTATAAGTACTATAAACCAAAGAGCATAAGAAAATATTTTGGGTGACTTTTTTAAAATAGCTCGAGCTATTATAACAAAAATAATAACAAAGCTAGAGGTTAAGCTCATATTAAGTATTTGTAGAAAAATTTTGTTAAGCATACTATTCCTCCTTATATGAGTCAATTAAGTCTTGGATTTCCTTTATTTCATCAGATGAAAGTTTGTTTCTTTTAGTAAAGGCTGTTAAAAATTTTGGGAGAGACCCGTTGAAATTTTGTTCTATAAATTCTTCACCTTGCATTGCGTGAAACTCGTTCTTTTTTATAAGTGAAGAGACAGTTCCTTTATTGTTTATAAATAAATCTCTGTCACAAAGACGTTTAAGCATTGTATACGTTGTAGTTCTTTTCCATGTAAATTCTTTCTCACACAGTAAGGAAAGTTCTCTTGAAGTCAAAGGCTCGTTTTCCCATATTAAATTTGCGAGTTTTTGTTCCATTTCGCCCAATTTATATTTTTCCATAAAAACCACTCCTTTGTCTAATGATATTCGACTGATTTTAGTCTAACATCATTAGACAAAAAAGTCAATCTTAATTTTAAATCACAAAATATATATTTTTATAATAAAAATCCCTCTGTGTATAAACACAGAGGGTAAATTCTTTTAATATTTAAAAGTTTTCAAAACATAAAAAGTATTTTTATAATGTTTAAAATATTATTTTTTAATCAGATATGTGTGAGTTTTTTTTATTTTTTAAAAATAATATATAAATTATTATTCCTGCAGCTATCATACAAATTGATACAACCTGTGAAATGGCTATGCCTGTGTTTGCTATTGTAAGCTGGTCTGTTCTTAAACCTTCTATAAAAAATCTGCCAATACCGTATCCGATAGCGTACATTGAAAAAACTTGACCATTAAATTTTTTATGTCTTAAAGTGTACATCAAAAGAGCAAAAATACACAAATTCCAAACAGATTCATATAAAAAAGTAGGGTGAACCTGGATATATGATGTTCCATTTATATTTACAATATTATTTATTATATCAGGAGTTAAATCACTTTTTCTAACCTGTGATTCCATCAATCTCATAGCAAAAAGAGAATCTGTGTATCCTCCGAATGCTTCACGATTAAAGAAATTTCCAAATCGTCCTATAGCTTGGCCTAGTATAAGTGATGGTGCACATGTATCAAGAAAAAGTCCTAAATTCAATTTTTTCTTTTTTGTAAATATTATTGCTGTCAAGATCCCCATAATTACAGCCCCATAAATTGCAAGACCGCCGTTTCTCAAGTTAAAGATTTCTTTTGGGTGTTGGCTGTAATAATCAAATGAAAATAAAACATAATAAAGTCTTGCGCCTATTACGCATGTAATTATTGCGATAAATATAAAATCAAAATAAGTATCAGAATTTTGACCGCTTCTTTTTGCTTCATAAGTTGCAAGAAGTATTCCTATTATAATTGCACATCCAATTATTACTCCGTACCAATAAACATCAAAGTTTCCAATAGAAATAGCGATATTACTTAAATGGGGTATTTCTATTCCCAGATGAGGAAACCATATTTCAGGCATATTATTCATTCAAATTTCCCTTCTTTCATAAAAGTTCTTAAGATTAAAAATTTTATAAATGATTTAAAATATTGTATTAATAATTTACGTTTTTAAAAGATATTATCTTATTTTATTTTTAATACTTATCGATTATATAACAATTATTGTCCTTATACAATCATAAGTATTTATAATTATAGATTAAGTTTTATTTTTATATAATATTTATATAGTATAATTTATATTTTAATAAGAGGAAATTAAATATAAAAAAGTTTGTACAAATTTTGTATAAATATATGTCGTATTTAATTAAAAAAATTTTGTATAAAAATAGACATATTTATAAATTAATAAATTCTTAAGGAAAAATATGTTTAAAATTCGTATTTTTATGATATACTTAATTTAAAGAATTTTATTTGATTTGTAGTAAAAAATATAAATGTTTTTTATTATTTTTGTAACAATTTTGTATTATTTGGTAAAGTTGTTTATTAAATTGACATAAATATGGCATATTTTACATAATAAAAGGAGGCGTTCATTATGAGAAAACGTTTACATATAATTTTATTTCTAGTTGTATCATTAATTATGGTTTTTGCAATAACAGTTTTTGCACAAGGGTTTAAGCTTAATTCTATAATTGACCTTATAAGAGAAGATAAAAGTGTATATATAGAAACATTAGAAGAAGAAACCAAAGACTATATAAAAGAAGCAGGAAGAACAGAAAGCATGAATGTATATGAGGATATATCCGTATACACAATTTATTATCCTGTGTTTGAAAATGCCCAAATGAATGAAGATATAAAAGAAATAATAAATGGTGCTATATCTGAGTTTAATGATAAATTATCACAATATTCAAAATTTACTCCTTCAAGAGGGGTTTTGTATATTAATTATGAATCTTTTAATTACCCAGAAGATATAGTTTCTGTTATTTTTGATATTAAATATACGCCTCCGTTTGAAGAAACTGCGGAAACATATTTATTAAACTATGTATTTAATACAAAAACAAATGAAACTATGACAAGTGAAACAACTTTTAAAAATACAGATATCATAACCGAAGGGATAAGAGACTATTTTGAAACAAGATATCCAAAGGAAAGTTTTATTTATGAAGATTTTTCTAATATTCCAAAAGACAAATTAGTATCAAATTTCGTATTTAAAAAAGATAATGCAGTTTTTTATATTAACAAGAAAGACATACTAAAAGAAGGAAATGGGTATGTATCTGTTTCTTTTGATTATAATTCAATAGAAAGTTGTTTTAATGAAAAAAATGAATCAACTAAACCATTTATAAAAAGAAGAACCTTGGATCCTAATCTTCCAACAATAGCACTTACTTTTGATGATGGTCCACATAGAGTAAATACAAACAGATTATTGGATATTTTAAGTGAAAATAATGCGAAAGCTACGTTTTTTGTTTTAGGCAGCCGAGCAATTTATGAACCTGATATACTTATGAGAATGGTAAATGAAGGTCATCAAATAGGAAATCATACATATTCGCATAAATCACTTTCAACTCTTACAATAAATGAAATAGACCAAGAAGTATCTAAAACAAATGATTTTGTTAAAAGTGTTACTGCGAAAGATGTAGAATTAATAAGGCCACCTTATGGTGCAGTTAATCAGACAGTAATTTCAAATACAGATGAGCCTCTTATTTTATGGTCAATAGATACTCTTGACTGGAAATCAAAAAATAAGGATAAAATTAGAGAAGAGGTATTAACAAAAGTAAAAGATGGTGATATTATTTTAATGCACGATATTTATAAATCTACAATCGATGCATGTGAAACTATTATTCCTGAACTTATAGAGCAAGGCTATCAGTTAGTAACAGTAGATGAGCTTTTTGAACTTAAAGGAATCGATCTTAATGCAAACAATAAATATTATAGTGCTAAAACAAAATAAAAGTAAAGATTTGCTTTTAGGAGGATAATATGGACTTTTTTGGGAAAAATGTATTTATAAGTGGTTCTTCAAGAGGTATTGGATTTGCAATTGCAAATAAGTTTGCCTCGCTTGGAGCAAATGTTGTTTTAAATTCCAGAAAAAGCGAAGAGGAACTTGATAAAGCATATAAAAGTCTTTTAGATAAAGGTTTTTCCTGTTATAAAGTTTTAAGTGATGTATCTGACTATGAGTCATGTGTTAAAACTTTTGATGAAATAAAAAACGTTTTCGGTGAAGTTGATATTCTTATAAATAATGCCGGAATTTCTAAGATAGGTCTTTTTCAAGACCTTTCTCCTTTTGAGTGGAAAGAAGTTATGGATATAAATATAGGGTCTGTTTTTAATTGTACACATATTGTATCTAAAAGTATGATTAAAAATAAAAAAGGCTCTATAATAAATATCTCATCAATTTGGGGAGATAGAGGGGCTTCCTGTGAAGCTGTATATTCTGCATCAAAAGGGGCAATGAATTCTTTTACAAAAGCAATGGCAAAAGAGCTTGCACCAAGCGGCATAAGAGTAAATGCAATATCCTGTGGTGTAATTGATACTTCTATGAATTCATGTTTTACACAAGAGGAAAAAGAAAGTATAATAGATGGAATAGGTCTTATGCGTTATGGGACGCCAGATGAAATAGCAGAAATATGTGTTTTTCTTGCCAGTGAAAAATCAAGCTACATATCCGGTCAAGTTATTACTGTGGATGGATGTATGTATTAAAAATTTGGAGGTATAGTATGAATCAAATAATGAATCCATTTCTCTCAATGCAGAAAGGATTTAAAATTTATAAAAGTAACTTTAAAAATATTTTAATTATAAGTCTTATAATTTATATTCCAATTTCTATAGTAATGGCTATGCTTTCTGTTTATATATTAAGAATTGATGCACATGTGAATTTGTATAATGTTTTAACAGATCCTATGCAAATGCTAGATTTTATGAAAACAAAAGAATATTCTTTGCTTATGGGATATAGCGCTATTTCAACTTTAATAGAATTGATTTTTGTACCTATTGGAACTGTTGCAATTGCAAAGTTGTGTTATTCTGCTTATAAAGGTATTGATTATGACTTTAAAGATGTTGTATCTTTTTCATTTTCAAAAATATTTGTAATAGCTTTGTCATCTATACTTTATGGATTAGCTGTAGCTTGTGGAACTGTACTTTTTATTATTCCTGGAATTTTTATTGCTATTTCTTGGTATTTCTATATATATGCTATTGCTGTAAGAGATTTAAAGACTTTAGATAGTATAAGGGCAAGCAAATTTGTAACAAAAGGTAATTTTTTAAGAATCTTTCTTGCAATAGCTGTTATATGGGCTTGTAATAGAATAGTTGTATCATTTATTGGCAACTTATTATTTTATGATGTAGAAAATATTTTAGGATTTTTAGTTTTTAATATTATATCATATATAATTTCAGCATTTTTCATTTGCAGTTACACAATTTTATTCTGTGATACAAATGAATTTAAAATGAATAATCTTGGTATTTTATAAAAGCTTGATATTTTATATAAAAAATGGTATAATGTCCCGTAGAATTTTTTAGGGGGTAAATAATATGTCCGGACATTCAAAATTTGCAAATATTAAACATAAAAAAGAAAAAAATGATAAAGCTAAAGGTAAAATATTTACTATGCTTGGTAGAGAAATTGCAGTTGCTGTAAAAGCAGGTGGCCCTGATCCGGCTAATAATGGAAAGCTTAGAGAAGTTATTGCAAAAGCAAAATCAAATAATATGCCTAATGATACTATTGAAAGAAGTATCAAAAAAGCATCAGGTGCAGGAAATGATGTTAATTATGAGTCTGTAACTTATGAAGGATATGGACCAAGTGGTGTTGCAATTATTGTTGAGGCTCTTACAGATAATAGAAATCGTGCTGCTGCAAATGTTAGAAATGCTTTTACAAAAGGTGATGGAAACATGGGAACAACAGGTTGTGTTTCTTTTATGTTTGACAAAAAAGGCCTTATTGTAATTGATAAAGAAGAAGTAGAAATGGACGAAGATGAGCTCATGATGATATCAGTTGATGCAGGAGCGGAAGATTTTGCGGTTGAAGAAGATAGTTACGAAATTTTAACTTCACCAGAAGATTTTGAAGCGGTAAGAGAAGCTATTGAAGCAGCTGGTGTACCTATGGCAAGCGCTGAAGTTACTATGATTCCTCAGACTTATACTGAGCTTAAGAGTGAAGATGATATTAAGAAGATGAATAAAATTCTTGATCTTCTTGATGAAGATGACGATGTTCAGAATGTATATCATAACTGGGATGAGTGATCAAAATAGATGACATAACCGCAAAGCCAGTAAAATCAAGGCTTCTAAGCGTTTTTGAGGGCGGTTTTCAAAGCCCCAAAAATTCGAATTTTATA
>CALWSX010000045.1 GCA_944384285.1 uncultured Lachnospiraceae bacterium | reverse complement strand
TAAATACAAATATAGTTAAACTTGTAAAAACAGGTGGAAAACCTATTATAATGGGTATGGCTTGTTGGATCGGAATAACAGTTGTAAGTCTTGTACTTCAGCATTTAATGGGTATTTGGTAATTCAGTTATTAATTTAATATTTTATATAAAAAACAGCAGTAAGAATATTTCTTACTGCTGTTTTTGTTTTAGGGGCTAAATCTATTTAAATCTATTTAAAAAGGCAGAGGTGGTATTTCAGGGGAAGAGATTTATTTTTATACGATATCAAAGTTTTCGCCGTCAAAATCAATTACAACTTCACTGTCAGGGAGAATTTCATCAGCGACAATTTTTCTTGCAAGTAAAGTTTCAATTTTGCTTTGGATAAATCTTTTAAGTGGTCTTGCACCATAAATTGGGTCATAACCGCTTTCGATAATTTCTTCTTTAGCTTCACTTGTGAGTGTGCATTTGATTTTGTTTTCGGAAAGACGTTTGTTCAAATCATTCATAAGTAAATCAATAATTTGAGTAATATCTTTTTCTGTTAAAGGTTTGTAGAAAATAATTTCATCAAGACGGTTTAAAAATTCCGGTCTGAAGGAAGCTTTTAAGAGTTTTCTTACCTCATCTTTGGCTTCTTCTTTAATATTTCCTTCTTTGTCTATACCTTCAAGTAAAGCAGAAGAACCTAAGTTAGATGTTAAAATGATAATTGTATTTTTAAAATCAACCGTTCTGCCTTGGGAATCGGTGATACGTCCATCATCAAGAACCTGTAACAATATATTAAATACATCAGGATGTGCTTTTTCAACTTCATCAAAAAGTACAACAGAGTATGGGTGACGTCTTACTGCTTCTGTAAGCTGTCCGCCTTCTTCATATCCAACATATCCCGGAGGAGCTCCGATAAGTCTTGATACCGAGAATTTTTCCATATATTCTGTCATATCAATTCTTATAAGGTTCTTTTCATCGTCAAAGAGACTTTCTGCAAGTGTTTTTGCAAGTTCTGTTTTACCAACACCAGTTGGACCTAAGAACATAAATGAACCTATTGGTCTGTTTGGATTTTGGATACCGGCACGGCTTCTTAAAATAGCGTCTGAAACTTTGCTTACGGCTTCGTCCTGACCGATAACTCTTTTATGAAGTATGCTTTCAAGTTTAAGAAGTTTTTCTTTTTCACCTTCAACAAGTTTTGAAACAGGAATTCCTGTCCATCTTTCAATAATTCTAGCAATTTCTTCTTCTGTTACTGTATCTCTAAGAAGAGATCTGCCTGATTTTTCTGCTGTATTTTTCTCTTCTTCTTCAAGTTTCTTCATAAGTTCAGGAAGTTTTCCGTATTTTAATTCTGCCGCTTTGTTAAGATCATAATTTCTTTCTGCGTTTTCTATTTCAGCATTAACATGTTCGATTTCCTGTCTTATTGACTGTAATTTACCGATAGATTTCTTTTCGTTATCCCATTTTGCTTTTAAAGATTTAAACTCATCTCTCATCTGAGCAAGTTCTTTTTGAATTTCTTTAAGATGTTCAGCTGAGTTTTTATCTGTTTCTTTTGTAAGAGCTGCTTCTTCTATTTCGTGCTGTATAATTTTTCTTCTTATAACATCAAGTTCTGTAGGCATAGAATCAATTTCGGTTCTTATCATAGCGCAAGCCTCATCAATAAGGTCGATAGCTTTGTCAGGAAGAAATCTGTCTGAAATATATCTGTCTGATAAAGTTGCGGCTGCTATAATAGCCTGGTCATGAATTTTAACACCATGGTAAACTTCATATCTTTCTTTTAAACCTCTTAAGATAGAAATTGTATCAAGTACACTTGGTTCGTTTACAAGTACAGGCTGGAATCTTCTTTCAAGGGCCGGGTCTTTTTCAATATATTTTTTATATTCATCAAGGGTTGTAGCGCCTATACAGTGGAGTTCGCCTCTTGCAAGCATAGGTTTTAATATATTTCCTGCGTCCATTGCGCCGTCTGTTTTTCCGGCTCCTACTATAGTATGAAGTTCATCAATGAAAAGAATGATTTTACCGTTACTTTTTTTAACTTCGTTTAAAACGGCTTTTAATCTTTCTTCAAATTCGCCTCTGTATTTTGCACCGGCAATTAATGCACCCATATCAAGAGAGAATATTGTTTTATCTTTTAAGCTGTTAGGAACGTCCTGTTTAACAATTCTTTGGGCAAGCCCTTCGGCAATAGCAGTTTTACCAACGCCAGGTTCACCAATTAAAACAGGGTTATTTTTTGTTTTTCTTGAAAGAATTCTTATAACATTTCGTATTTCATCGTCACGACCGATTACAGGGTCAAGATTTTTGTTTCTTGCATCTTCAACAAGGTCGTGGCCATATTTTTTTAGTGCTCCAAAAGTAGCTTCCGGATTATCACTTGTTACTCTGATATTTCCTCTTACATTTACAAGAGCTTTTAAGATTTTATCTTTTGTAATGTCGTATTTTTTAAGAATTTCTTTTATGTCATTATCAGAAGATGAGAGTATAGCAAGGAAAAGATGTTCTGAAGATATAAAATCATCTTTCATATTTTCGGATATTTTTTCAGCAGTAATAAGGATTTTATTAAAGTCTGCTGTAGGGTAAGGATTTTGTGGAGTACCTCCTGAAATATGAGGAAGATTTTTAAGAGCATTTTCAACGTCATTAATAATTCCATTTAAATTAACATCTATGTTTTCCAAAAGTTCTGGGATAAGTCCGTCATCTTGAGTTAATAAAGATGCTAAAAGATGTTTTGCTCCGACTTCAGTATGATTATATTCCAAAGCTATATCTTGACAATTTTGAATAGCTTCAATTGACTTTTGTGTAAATTTTTCAACTTTCATAAGATCACCCTTTCTTTACACATATAATAGTAGTTTTTCAACTTTTAATGATATTATACATTGTTAGCACTCGTTTGTAAAGAGTGCTAACAAATATAAATAATACAAATTATTGGATTTTTTTATATAATATTTAGTTAAAATTGAAATTACAATTTAAAATTGCACAAAATACTATCTTAAAAAATAAATTTATATATATAAAAAATAAAAAAGCACATCTTTTGTATAAAAACATAGATGTGCTTAAGTATTTAATCAAAAAATTTTTTTACACCTTTTCCTCCGAGATAATTAAATAAATCTCCTTGAGAAAAATTCTTTTCTTCCATTTCTAAAACTATTTCATCGTGTATTTTCCACCAACTCATTCCCCAATTTGCAAAAACAGTATTTTCTTTTGGAGCTCGTCCTATTATACGTTCAAAAGCAATATTAGGGGAGACATACCTTAAAAATGTTATTACTCTTTCTTTATATTCTGAAACGGAACAAATTTCAAACTCATTATTTAAAAATTGTTTTTCCATAACAGTATTTTTTTCTATATAAAGAGCATGGAGTTTTATAAAATCATTTTTTAATGCTGATACAATTTTTGCCGATTCTATAACATCTGTCATATCGTCCCAAGGGAGATTTAAAATAATGTGAGTACAAAGTTTAAAACCATAGCTTTTAATTAGAATAGCAGACTCTATATATTCTCCAAGGGTGTGACCTCTATTAGTTTTAATAAGAGAGTGATAGTTAGCACTTTGAAGTCCAAGTTCTATTGTAATTTCTATACCATAAGTTTTTTTTATGTCGTCTAAAACATCAAGGTATTCTTTTCTGATACAATCAGGTCTTGTAGAAATAGATATTTCAACTATATCGCATTTTGCGGCTTCATTCATGAATTTTTTAAATTCAGAAAGAGGTAAGTAGGTGTTTGTGAAATTTTGAAAATAAGCAATAAACTTCTTGGCTTTGTACTTTTTGCCGATATAATCCATATTTTTCTCAATCTGCTCCCTGACAGAAAAGACGCCGGAAATATTTTCAAATCCGGCGCCCTCAGATCCGCAATAAGTACAGCCTCCAGTATTTCCAAGTCGATTAGGACAGGATACAGGTATACTTATTGGAAGTTTATATACTTTTTCGCCATACAGGCTTAATAAATACTCTGAGTATTTATAATATCTCATTAATATTCAACGTAGAAACTTCTGATTTCTTCAGGGAGTTCATCAGGTTTTCCGCTATATGTCATTGCAAAATCAATACCGGTTTTGTCAGACAATTTTTTAATTTCATTGATAAAAGCAACAGTATCTTCAGTATTTATTTTCTGAACAATTTTATTCATACGATCGATAAAAATATTTTTAATGTCAGAATCTCCGGAAATTAAACCGCAGATAAAACCAAGAAGAACGTTGTAATCAAGCATAGAATATTCAGAAGCGTCAACAAGTCTTACGGAACGGTGAAGATCATACATAAGTTTGTTGTTTTTATCAATAAAAACAACATGACCGTCAGAAGTTTTTCCAGTTTCGTTAGTCATTTCAAGGAAACGTTTTGTTTTACCATGGCCTTTTTCACCAGCAAGAATTTGAATCATAGCAATCTCCCCCTCATGTATAAATTTTAAAATTGGGTATTTTAAGTTAATATTAAAATATAAATATCAACTTTATAATATAATAATTCTCTAAAAAGTGCAAAATTCCTTTATTTAATAAGCTTTTTTTACGTAAAATTATTTTTTGTAATACTTATACAATATTACTTTAAATACTTGTGCACTATCAATAATATAAAAATTGTGTAAATATGAATATATAATATAATTATTTTTTATTTTTATACTATTTTAGTATTGATATTTTTATTACTCATTTCTAAGTACGATTTTTATTATTTCAGGTCTGTTAAAAATTCTTAAAGGACAAACACTTTTTCCTATTCCGCGGCTAACAACCATTTTTGTGCCATCTTTTTGATATACTCCGTTTGTAAACATTGGCATAAAGCCTTGGTTTGGAGCAAAAACTCCATTTTTAAATCTAGTATGTGGAATTCTTATCTGTCCTCCGTGAGCATGCCCTGAAAAAATGAGGTCCATACCTTTTTCAACGAATTCAAAAAATGCGTCTGGTCTGTGTGAAAGAAGTATTGTAAAGTTATCTTTTGAAATTTTTTCAAATTCATTTAATTTTTCTTTATATAATGAGTTTTTATTTTTTAAAAGACTTCTTAATCCACATACAGTTATTTTACTGTCACCTTTTTTAATATCTAATGTTTTTCCGTCAAGTACAAAAACATTTCTTTTTTTAAGTTCTTGTAAAAATTCATTTCTTCTGTTGTTATCTGCTTCATGATTACCTGTAACATATAAAATATTAAAATTTTTAAGGCCGTCTAATAGGTCAAATGCCTTTTTAAAATTTTCTGTGTTTCTATTTATAATATCTCCAGTAATAAATATTATATCAGGATTTAAATTTTTTACTTTTTCGATTAGCCTTTTTTGGTTTTTACCAAACATTGTGTCGTGAATATCTGATAGATGAACAATTTTAAAATTATCAAAATCTTTTGGAAGTTTTTTAAAATAAAGTTCGTGTTCTGATATAGATATGGATTTATTTTCATAAAATAAAAATGGGAAAAGCAGTAAAAATAAATATCTTTTTTTCATATTTTCCTCCTAAAATCTAAAAAAGTTCAAAAAAAAAATTTAGCAATAAACATATTTATAATTATTAAAGTTTACTTAAGAAATTTGTAATAATATTCATGATTTAACGAGTTGAATAAGATTTTTTTTAATGATATATTATTTTTATAATATTACAAAAAATATTGTTTTTTATCAATATTTTTGTTTTAAAAAGGGGTTGATACATTGTCGAATGAAATTATTAAAGTTAATAAGGTTAAAAAAGTGTTTCGTATGGGAGAAGAAAGGATAGTTGTAATAAATAATCTTTCTTTGGAGATTGAAAAGGGAAAAACATACTGCATGCTTGGTAAATCAGGCTCAGGAAAATCCACGCTTTTAAATCTTATGGCTGGTCTTGATAAACCCACAAAGGGTGAAATTATATTTAATGGTCAACACATCGAAAAGATGAATGAAAACCAGCTTGCAGATTTCAGACAAAAATATCTTGGGTTTGTTTTTCAATCTTATAACTTGCTTTCGACATTAACGGCGCTTGAGAATGTTACATTGCCCCTTATTTTTAGAAAAGTAGATAAAAAAGAGAGAGAAGAAAAGGCTATGGAGATGCTTGAAGCTGTAGGGCTTGCTGACAGAGCAAATCATAAACCATCAGAAATGAGTGGTGGTCAGCAACAAAGAGTAAGTATAGCAAGAGCATTTATTAATGATCCGAAAGTCATATTTGCAGACGAGCCTACGGGAAATCTTGATACAAAAACTACTTATGAAATGATGGACTTGATAATGGGCCTTGTAAGAAAGAACAAACAAACACTTTTAATGGTAACTCACGATTTAGAAGTATCTGATTATTGTGAGAGAATAGTGCATCTATCTGATGGTAAGGTAGAAGAAATTATTGAAAATAACAATGTAATACAAAGATAGGATCAACAGGGGGATATTATATGAAAGTATTTACAAAACTTATTACAGCTGTACTTATTATTTCTCAAGTATTTTTTGGGGTAAGTGCTTTTGCGGCAGATGATGAAGAAAATGATATTGTAGGGGCGCCTGAAATTATGGTCGTAAATGGTCCTACATTTGATGTTAATGCAGGACAGCAAAATGAAATAGAAATTTTATTAAGAAACACAGGTGCGTACAAAGCAAGTGGGATTACTGTAACAACATCTCTTGCAGATGTTTCTGAAAATCCTTTTACAATTTCTTATGTTGGAAAAGATAATCAGATATCAGAACTTTCACCAAGAGCAGAAAAAAAAGTAAGACTTCTTGTTGACGTAGATAAAAATGCACCTTCAAAAAGTTATGCTTTAACAATGAAGTTTACATATTTTAATAGAAAAAGTGAAAAATTTGATAGAACAGACACTATTTATTTAAGAGTAAAAAATGGAACAGCAGCACCAAATTATCAGCTTGAAAATATTTCTTTAAACCCAAAATCAATTTCACCTGGGGATTCAGCAGTTTTATCAACAAAACTTTTTAATATTGGACCTCTTGATTTATATGATCTTGAAGTTTCCCTTACAGACCTTGACCCACAAGGACTTAGTACAGAGGGTCTTGCTAATATGAATTTAGGAAGATTTTATGCTGGAACAGAAAAAACTTTGAGTTTTAATATAGTTGCTAACCCAAATATGGAGTCGGGAAGTTATCCTGTTTCTATAAAACTCACTTATGCGGATATGAACGGTAAAACTTTTGAAGATGTTCATAAATTCTATGTTAATGTAGGCGGAACCGGTGGTTTAAGCAAGCCTGCTGTTGAAATTTTAAATCTTTCCGATCCAAAAGGAACTTACGGAGTAAATCAGAATTTCAATATTAATTTTAATTTACGTAATGTTGGAGAAACAAGCGCTAAGAATGTAAAAGTTACTGTAAATCCATCAGAAGGTATTGTTCCAAAATCAACAAGTATAAAAACAATTAAAGAGCTTCCTCCAAATGTTAATTCACCTGTTCAATTTACTTTAGCGCCAACATCAGCAGCAGCTTCTAAGAACCATTCTGTAGAAATTGTTGTAGAATATGAAAGCGGTGGAAAAGATAATGTTACAACATTTAAACAGTATGTTGGTGTCAATGTTTATAATCCTGATAAAGGAGCAGATGGAGAGTCAAAATCAAGTAAACCAAAAATTATTGTAAGCAAATATGAATGTGATCCACTTATTGTTCTTGCAGGAGAAGAATTTAATTTAGACATGGAGCTTTTGAATACACATGTATCAAAACCTGTTAAAAATATTAAAATGTTCCTTACTCTTTCAGAAGAAACATCAACAGAAACAGCAAAAACAGGTAATATATTTACACCTGTAGACAGTAGTAATACATTCTATTTTGACAGTATTCCTTCAAAAGGAACTGTAAATCAGAAAATAAAACTTTATACAGTTCCTGATGCTCAGCCAAAAACATATACTCTTACAGTTAACTTTGAGTATGAAGATATGGAAGGAAATGAATATACAGCTAAAGAACTTTTAGGTATAAATGTACAGCAGCCTACAGAAATTCAGGTTGGAGATATTTTTGTTCCTGATACTATTGAAGTTGGTATGCCTATAAACTTAAGCTTTGAACTTTATAATATTGGTAAAGTAGCTGTTTCAAACCTTATGATTTCACTTGAAGGTGATATACAGACTTCTACAAAAAATACATATTTAGGTAACTTTGATTCAGGAAACAGCCAGTATTATGATAACAATTTCTCATTTATGAATACTGGGGAAAATAAATTCTCAATTAAAATAAGTTATGATGACCCAAGTGGTGAAACATTTGAAAAAGTTCAAGAATACACTGTTAATGTAACTGAAGCAATGATGCCAGAAGGTGAAATAGGACCTGATGGTATGCCTATAGATCCTAATGCACCTCAAGGTGGAGGAAAAGCAAAAGTAATAGGTATTGTTTTGGTAGTTATTATAATTGTTGGAGCAGGAGCTTATATCTTTAAGAAAAAACATGATGCTAAAAAAGAACAAGAATTTTTATTAGGCGATGATGAAGATGAAGATCTTGACAACCAAACAGATACAGAAAGTTCTGATACATTAGAAGATGAAAATAAGAAAGGTAATGATGTAGATGAGCAGCCTTGATATGATAACAATGGCTTTACGAAGCCTTAAAAAACGTAAGCTTAGAACATTTTTAACTGTACTTGGCGTTGTTATCGGAACTGCATCTATAGTTGTTATGATTTCTATCGGTATAGGCATAAATGAAAGCTTTAAAAAACAAATAGAGCAGATGGGAAGTCTTCAGGTTATTACCGTTTCAAAACCTTATAACTATGGTAGAATGGGTGGAATGGTTGTATCTACTGGAGGGTCTTCTTCACAAAATGGTGGCAAAGATGTAGAAATAGATGCTCAGGCAATAGAAAAGTTTAAAGCTTTGGAAGGGGTTGAAGCAGCAACTCCTATGCTTGAAGTTTGGGATTTTCAGCTTGTAAGTGGAAAATATGTCACAAATGCAACTATACGTGGTATAGACCCATCTACAATGGAGGATATGGGATATACTGTAGAAGAAGGAAGACTCCTTAATGCAGAAGATAAAAATGCACTTGTTATAGGCGGAGAAATAATAAATAATTTTTATAATCCCCGCTTAAGTTGGCAGGCAAGGTATAGTAACTCGGTTACAGTTGATGTTTTTAATGATAAAACATTGCTTACATTTGACTATAACTATGGTACAAATAATGCTGATAAAAAAATAAAACCTACAAATGTAGATGTTGTTGGTAAAATGTCAGCAGAGGGAGAAAATGGTTATACAGTTGTTATGCCTTTAAAATCACTTGAAAAACTTATTGCTGATAAAGAAAAATATGAAAAAGCACAAAATAGTGGTGGCACAACATCAAATCCGAATAAACGTAAAGCGGGTAAATATGATAATGCTCTTGTAAAAGTAGATAGTATTGATAATGTTAAAGATGTTCAGCAGCAGATAAAAGATATGGGATATGAAGCACGAAGCCTTGCTGATTATTTAACTCAGATGCAGGAAAGTACAAAAATGCTTCGAATGGGTCTTGCAGCAATAGGCGCAATATCTCTAATTGTTGCGGCAATAGGTATAGCAAATACTATGGTAATGTCTATTTATGAAAGAACAAAAGAAATAGGTGTAATGAAAGTTATAGGAGCAACAATTTCTGATATAAGAGGACTTTTCCTTACAGAAGCGGCATTTATTGGATTTTCCGGTGGAGTTGTAGGTCTTATCCTAAGTTACGGAATGTCGAAGATTATAAATATTGTAGGTGCTTCGCAATCCTTTGCTTCTCATATTCCTTTATGGCTTGCTGCTATTTCACTTGTATTTGCAACATTTGTAGGTATTGCATCAGGGTATTTCCCAGCAAAAAGAGCAACAAAACTTAATGCTTTGGCAGCAATAAAAAATGAATAAAATAATTAAGATACACCTTTTAAAGGTGTATCTTTTTTTGTTTATATATATAAATTTTATTGTATCTTTTATAAAAGTTAATTTTAAAATATAAAAAATAATAATATTTTATTTTTTTCTTTTAATATATCTTTTTTGGCAGGTGTTCGCTTTAAGTTACATAATCTTTCAAAAAAATTGAGTATATCTTAAGTTTTTTTGTAGGAATAAAAAAATATGATAAAAACGTTTTTACAAAATCCGCAAA
>CALWSX010000044.1 GCA_944384285.1 uncultured Lachnospiraceae bacterium | reverse complement strand
ACTTGGGAATGTCCAACTTTATGTAAAACGTGAAGATTTGAATCATACAGGTGCTCATAAATTAAATCATTGTATGGGAGAAGCTTTACTTGCAAAATATATGGGAAAGAAAAAAGTTATAGCGGAAACAGGAGCAGGACAGCATGGAGTTGCTCTTGCCACAGCTGCTGCATACTTTGGGCTTGAATGTGATATTTATATGGGAGCGGTAGACATAAAAAAACAAGCGCCTAATGTTGCAAGAATGAAAATACTTGGCGCAAATATTATCGAAGTAACAGATGGACTTGCTACATTAAAAGAAGCAGTTGATGCAGCTTTTGATGCATATTTAAAGGACTATAAAAACAGTATTTATTGCATAGGTTCAGTTGTAGGTCCACATCCGTTTCCTATGATGGTCAGAGATTTCCAAAATATAGTTGGAGTTGAAGCAAGAGAGCAGTTTATAGAAATGACTGGAGAACTTCCTGATGCGATTGTTGCGTGTGTTGGAGGAGGCTCTAATGCTATGGGAATTTTCTCAGGATTTTTAAATGATCCTGTTGATATTTATGGCGTTGAGCCATTGGGAAGAGGGGCTAAACTTGGAGATCATGCTGCAAGTCTTAAATTTGGTTCCGAAGGAATAATGCATGGCTTTAACAGTATAATGTTAAAAGATGAAAATGGAGATCCTGCACCTGTATATTCTGTTGCAAGCGGTCTTGATTATCCATCATCTGGTCCGGAGCATGCTTTTTTGCATGAAATAGGCAGAGTAAAATATGATGTTATTTCTGATGAAGAAACAATAGATGCGTTTTTTATGCTTTCAAGACTTGAAGGAATTATTCCGGCGATTGAAAGTTCTCATGCGGTTGCCTATGCAATGAAGCTTGCTAAAGAAATGGGTAAAGGGTCCATTCTTATTAACCTTTCAGGTAGAGGAGATAAAGATATGGATTATATTATAGAAAAATATGGTATAAGATAAATTTTTGTATAAAAAAACTACCGATAAAATCGGTAGTTTTTATTTTTATTCATATCTAAGAGCTGCTATAGGGTCTTTAGAAGCTGCTTTTTTTGCAGGGTAGAGTCCAAAGAAAATACCTACAAGAGCAGAGAATGAAACAGCAGTAAGTATTACTGTAGGTTTAATAACAACAGGAATATTTATCAAAAGTCCTCCCAGTAAGATGGTCCCTGCACCCAAGATTGTACCTATTATACCGCCTGCAGCTGAAATTATTGCAGATTCAATTAAGAATTGAAGAAGAATATCACTTGTTCTTGCGCCTAAAGCTTTTCTTATACCTATTTCACGAGTTCTTTCTGTAACAGAAACGAGCATTATATTCATAATACCAATACCACCAACAATAAGAGAAATAGCGGCTATCGCACCAACAGCAAGTGAAAGCTTACTCATCATATCATCTATTGTGCTCATTTCATCAGATGCTGCATAAACTCTTACATGTTGTGGTTCAACATTTTTCATTCGTCCAATAAGTGAAGCTACGCGAGATTTAAATAATTCTTTATCTGTAGTATCATTGATATTAAGATCAATGTTAAAGAACGCAGAATCTTCTGATGAAAATGCTCTAGCAGGTGCATATAAAGTATGAGTATCGCTATTACCTGCAAAAAGTTTCTGGAATGTCGATTGTGTGTTTTCATAAATTCCTACAACGAGATATTCCTCAATGGTTCCATTTGATTCAACAGTTATTATTTTACCTGTGCCGTCTTCTGTTCCAAAAAGTTTTGATGAAGATGTGTTTTGAAGTAAAACATATTTTTTGCCCGCATTTATATCATTTTCTGATAAATTACGACCATATATTATTTTGAAATTTTGTATATTCTGATAATTAGGTGATAACCCATTTATATTACATTTGTTTTTTTGATTTTTGTTTATAATTTCTCCGCTTATTCCTGTAGAAGGCCCTATATAATTAATGTCATCAGGAAAGGCCTCTTGGATTTTTTCTATTTCTTCAAAAGAAAATACATCAGAATATCCTTCATCAGAATTATAAATATAAATACTTATTCTGTTTTTACCAAAGCTTTCATATTCTTTTGAAATTACTCCTCGCATTGTATCCCCAATAGATACAATAGAGATAACAGAGCTTATACCAATGATCATTCCAAGCATAGTAAGGAAAGAACGAAGTTTATTCATTTTAATTGAGGTTAAGGCAAGTTTTAAACTTTCAATTATAAGCATCATGAGTGATCCACCTGCCCATCATAAATAATTTGGCCGTCACGAAAACGGATAATTCTGTTTGTAAATTCTGCAATATCATCTTCATGAGTTACTATAATAACCGTACGGCCTTCTTTATTTAGTTTTGTAAAAAGCTCCATAATTTCAACAGAAGCAGCTGTATCAAGATTTCCTGTAGGTTCGTCTGCAAGAATAATAGGAGGTTCATTTGCTAAAGCTCTGGCAATAGCAACCCTTTGTTTCTGACCACCGGAAAGTTCATTAGGAAGATGATCAATTCTTTCTCCTAACCCAACAGTCTCCAAAAGTTTTGTTGCACGTTCTTTTCTATACTCAGCTGGTTTTTTAGCATAAACCATTGGAAGTTCTACATTTTTTAAAGCTGAATTTCGTGGAATGAGATTAAAAGCCTGAAAAACAAAACCTATTTTTTGGTTTCTTGTATAAGAGAGCATTTCTTCTGAAAGGCCTACAACAGTTTTTCCATCAAGTTCATAATTGCCTGAAGTAGGTTTATCAAGACAACCAATTATATTCATCAAGGTTGATTTACCGGAACCTGATTGTCCCATTATAGCAACAAATTCACCTTCTTTTATTGTAAGGTTAATTCCTCTTAAAGCTTTTACCTCAATATTTCCATTTTTATAAGTTTTATATAAATCATTTATTTTAATTATATCTTTCATTTTATACCTCCCCAAAGTTTTACATAGATTGAGCAGGGAGGTTTGAAATAGTGACACTAAGGCCATCTGTGAAAGTTGGGGAAGGGGACATAACAAGTTTATCGCCTTCTTTTATTTCTTCACTTTTAAGTTCTACTTCAATATCGTTAGAAGCGCCTGTTTCTACTTTAATTTCTTTTAATTTATTTGTTTCGTCTACTAAAAATACAGATTTAGTTCCATCATCTTTTTCAAGAACAGTTTCTATAGGAACAGTAAGAACGTTTTCAGCATTATCAATTTTAATTTTTGCTTTTGCTGTTATACCTGAAATAAGACCATAATCTTCTTCTCCTAAAGTAATAGTAGCAGGTATAACTCTTTCACTTGTAGAACCAGATTTTAATTCACCTGTTGGTGAGATTTTTGTAACTTTACCTTTAGCAATGTTATCACCAATCATAGCTGCTGTTATATCAACGTCCTGTCCTTCTTTTACTTTATAAATATCATATTCGCTTATTAAAACTTTCATTTCAAGATTATCTATGTTTTCGATAACAAACATAGGTTTATCATCTTCTGTAGCATCAGCAAAACGACCTGTTTTTATGTTAACTCTTGTAATAGTTCCATTAATTGAGCTTTTAATTTTACAATCTTCAAGTTCATCTTTTTTGTTTTGAAGAATACGTTCTTGATTTTGTATTTCCAAAATATCAGATTGAAGAGGAGAAGCTTTGCCGTTAACAATATTTACAGAACTATTAGAAGTAGCTATTTGTTTAAGATCACTTTCACTTGGAACAACTTTTCCATTTTCTACATTAAAAGATTCCAAAGCTCTTTTGGCATCATTATAAGCATTTTCCGCTTTTATGTAATTATCTTTTGATTCGGCATTATTTTCATAAAGAATTTTTGTATTATTAAAATTTCTTTCAGCTTCTTTAAATGTTTGAAGCGCAGATTCATATTCTCTTTGTTTTTCTTCGATGCTTTCATTAAGTTTATCATATGAAATATCCAAAGAGTTATTTGCGGTTTTAATTTTTTCATTAAGAGTTGCTTTTTTGATATTAAGAGCATCAGTTAATGATTGTATTTCTTTTTCAAGATCAGTTGTATCGAGTTCAGCTAATATATCTCCTTTTTTTACTTTGTCACCTTCTTTTACATTAACTTTAAGAACTTCATAATGGAGTCTTGATACTATTTCAACACTTTCAGTGCCTAAAAGAGGTGCCCTTAAGCTTATGCTTTCTTCAATATTTTTTCTTTCAACAGGAGAAACTGAGACAGATAGCCCTGTGCTTGCATTTTTATTACCACATGAACGTAGGAAAAATAGAACTAATAGGATAAAAATAATAATTAAAATACATTTCTTTTTGTGTTCTTTGAAATACGTTTTAAATTTTAAAAATTTTTCGCTCATATTTATTTTCGCCCCCATAATTTAGTAGTTTAAGTATATCAAAGAAATCTTAAGATAGTATTAAGCATTCCTTTAGAAATATTGAAAATATACTTAAAAAAAATAGACAGTTAAATATTATGTGTTTAAAATTCGTATAAAAATATAATGCTTTATATTAAGTTGACAATGTTAAATTATGGGCTATAATTAATTAAAAACTTGGAATAAAAGGAGGTTTAAATTATGGCAAAAATTTATAAAAATATTACTGAAATGGTAGGTAACACTCCTTTGGCAGAACTTTGTAACATAAAAAAGGAATTATCATTAAAATCAAATCTTTTTGCTAAACTTGAGTACTTTAATCCAGGCGGTAGTCAAAAAGACAGAGTCGCATTAGAAATGATTAAAGACGCTAAAGAAAAAGGTTTGATTACAGATAATTCGGTTATAATAGAACCAACAAGTGGAAATACTGGTATAGGTCTTGCATGTATATGTGCCTCTTTGGGTTTAAAAGTAATTTTAACTATGCCTGACACTATGAGTGTTGAACGTCAAAAAATTTTAAAGGCTTATGGTGCTGAAATTGTTCTTACAGAGGGGGCTTTGGGTATGCAAGGAGCAGTAGATAAAGCTTTTTCTCTTAGAAATGAGATAAAAGGAAGTTTTATTCCTTCTCAGTTTGATAATCCTGCAAATCCTATGGCGCATTATAAAACTACAGGTAAAGAAATTTATGAAGATATGAATGGCAAGATTGATATATATATAGCAACAGTTGGAACAGGTGGAACTTTATCAGGTACGGGAAAATATTTAAAAGAAAAAAATCCTGATATAAAAATAATTGCTGTTGAGCCAGAAAGTTCACCTCTTATTTCAAAAGGTTATGCCGGAAGTCATAAAATACAAGGTATAGGAGCAAATTTTATACCTGAAAATTTGGACAAATCTATTTATGATGAAGTTATTACTGTTTCTGATGATGATAGTTATAAATATGCCTCATTAATCGAAAAGAAGGAAGGATATTTTGTAGGTATATCTTCAGGTGCAGCGCTTTGTGCGGCAATAAAAATAGCTTTAAGAGATGAGAATAAAGATAAAAATATTGTTGTTTTATTACCTGATACAGGTCAAAGATATATTTCTACACCTAATTTTATTTGATTTGACAATAAATTCATAAATTTGCTTGTTTATATTTAAAATATAAACTATAATTAAGGAAGTATCATTTTGGAGGTAAAAATTATGAAAGTAGTTGAAGGATTAAAACCGGAAAAAGTATTCGGTTTTTTTGAAGAAATAACAAAGATTCCACATGGAAGTGGGAACGAAGAAGAGCTTAGCAAATTTGTTGCTAATTTTGCAAAAGAAAGAGGATTAAAATATATTAGAGATGACGCAAATAATGTTGTCATTTTTAAAGAAGCATCTAAAGGAATGGAAAATCTTCCTACAGTTGCTATACAAGGACATCTTGATATGGTATGTGAAAAAAACAGCCATTCAGACCATGATTTCTTAAAAGATCCACTTGAACTTATGGTGGAAGGAGATTTTTTAACAGCAAAAGATACAACTCTTGGAGCAGATAATGGTATTGCTGTTGCTTATGCTCTTGCAATACTTGATTCATCTGATATTTTACATCCGGCTCTTGAATGTATTTTTACAACAGATGAAGAAGTTGGAATGAAAGGTGCAAAAGCTCTTGATACAACTAACCTTAAATCAAAATACTTTATTAACCTTGATTCAGAAGAAGAGGGACATGTTTGTGTAAGCTGTGCGGGTGGTTTAAGAGCTGAAATTCTTTTACCTATTGAACATGAAGAAAAACCTGAAAATGCAACATTATATGAAATTTGTGTAAAAGGTCTTAAAGGTGGTCATTCTGGAGCAGATATTCATCTTCAAAGACCAAGTGCAAATGTATTAATAGGAAGAGTTTTAGATTTTCTTAATGATGATATAAAACTTTGCTGCATTAAAGGTGGCAATAAAGATAATGTTATTTCAAGAGAAAGCAAAATGCTTGTTTATATTGATAACAAAAATATTGAATCTGTTGCTTCTAAACTTGATTCTCTTGAAAAAATATTTATAAATGAATTTAAAGATGCTGATGATGGAATAAAACTTATCATGACAAAAGTTGATAATGTTGATATAAAACCTCTTACAAAAGATGTAATGAAAAAAGTAACATCAGCCTTAATGCTTCTTCCTTACGGTGTTATCAGAATTACTCTTTCAGTTGATAATCTTGTTGAAACAAGCAATAATATAGGAATTATTGCAACTGAAGAAGATCATATCAGAATTACATGTGCTGTAAGAAGCTCAATTGAATCATTACTTGATGATATTTGCAGTAAAATTGAAACACTTGCTAATTTAATCGGTGCAAAAATAGAAGTGTATTCAAGATATCCAGGTTGGGAATTTGATAAAAATTCTGAAATTTTGAAAATTGTTAAAGATTGTTACAAAGAAATGTATGGAAAAGACGCAATAGTTGAAGGAATTCATGCAGGACTTGAATGTGGTCTTTTCTCAAAGAAAATGCCAAATTGCCAAATGGTTTCTTTTGGACCTGATTTATTTGATGTTCATACACCAGAAGAAAGACTTTCAATTTCTTCAGTTGAAAGAACATGGAATTTGTTATTGTTGATCCTTAAAAATATAAAGTAAAGGGGATAGACTATGAAATTACCTTGGGATAAAAAATATCTAATAATATCATTTCATGTAATCCTTACGGTAGTTATAATATATGTGTTGTCGCTTTTTTTAGGAAATGTAAGAGAGTATATAGGTTATTTTGCTGAATTTTTTGATGTTGTAATAACTGTACTTTCACCGCTTCTTATAGCAATTCTAATTGCTTATTTAGTGGATCCTAGTATAAGATTTTTTGAAAAAAGATTAAATAAACTTAAATTTTTATCACATAATAAAATTTCAAAAACAAATAAAAGACTTTTACCTACAATAATTACATTTGTAATAATATTTTTAATAATTGGTTTGGCAATAAAATTTGTTGTAGGAAAAGTTGGTTCTTTGGATTTAGAAGTTATTACAAAGAGTATAAACGACTATATAAGAGGTTTTAGTGATTTACTTATGATGTTTAAGGTAGAACTTGCAGACTTTGGAATACTTGAAGGTGTTGACCCTAATATGACATCGGAGTCTTTTTTAGCAAACATTACCTCTTGGATCACAGGATCAATAAGTTCAATTTTTTATTCTGTTTCAAAAGCTGGAAATGTTATTATAAACCTTGTTATTGGTTTAACTGTAGCTTTTTATCTTCTTATAGAAAAAGAAAAAATTTTAAAAGGGTGTAAAGAAGCTATTGATGTTCTTTTTAGTAAAAAGCATTCGGTTACAATAAAACAAAATTTAAGTGAAATAAATAATATTTTTTCAGGATATATAAGCGGACAGTTTACAGATGCTTTTATAATGGCAGTTTTAATAAGTGCAACATTTTCGTTTCTTGGTATAAGATATGCTGTACTTATAGGTATAATTTCTGGATTTTCAAATCTTATACCATATATAGGTGCTGTTGTAGCTTTTATACTTTCTGTTGCAATGGGATTTTTAAGTGGAACACCAATGACTGCTCTTTATGCTGCAATATCGGTTATTATTTTGCAGCAGGTTGACAGTATAATAATTGTTCCTAAAGTAGTTGGGAAAAGTGTGGAATTACACCCTATACTTGTAATTTTATCTCTTGCATTTTTCGGTACACTTTTTGGAATTGTTGGAATGATATTTGCAGTTCCTATAACTGCTGTTATTAAATTGTATATTATGAAATTTTATAACAAGAAGAAAGAAATGAAATTTGGAAACGAAAATTAATCAAGGAATTAAGGAGTGGATTAAATTGAAGTTGTTAAGAGTTAAAGAAATTTTTAGAAACACTGAAAATTTCTTAAATACAGAAATTGAAATTGGCGGTTGGATCAGAACTGTACGTGTTTCAAAAACTTTTGGTTTTATTGAATTAAATGATGGATCATTTTTTAAGAGCATTCAGGTTGTTTTTGAAAAAGATATACTTTCCAATTTTGATGAAATTGCAAAACTTGGTGTAGGATCAGCTATTATTGTAAAAGGAAAACTTGTAGAATCTATAGGTGCAAAACAGCCATTTGAAATTAAAGCAGAAGAAATTTTTGTTGAAGGAACATCTGAAAGTGATTATCCTTTACAGAAAAAAAGACATTCTTTTGAATTTTTAAGAGAAATTGCTTACTTACGTCCAAGAACAAATACATTTGCAGCAACATTCAGAGTAAGAAGCCTTGTTGCTTTTGCAATTCATAAATTTTTCCAAGAAAGAGGATTTGTTTATGTTCATACACCAATCATTACAGGTAGTGACTGTGAAGGTGCAGGAGAAATGTTCAGAGTAACAACTCTTGATATGGAAAATGTTCCAAAAAATGAAGACGGAACAGTTGATTATTCAAAAGACTTTTTTGGAAAAGAAACAAGCCTTACAGTAAGTGGTCAGCTTTCAGCAGAAACATATGCACTTGCATTTAGAGATGTTTATACATTTGGACCAACTTTCAGAGCTGAAAATTCAAATACAACACGTCATGCAGCAGAATTTTGGATGATTGAACCTGAAATTGCTGTTGCGGATCTTAAAGATGATATGTGTCTTGCTGAAGATATGCTTAAATATATCATTAATTATGTTCTTGAAAATGCTCCGGAAGAAATGGAATTCTTTAATTCATTTGTTGATAAAGACCTTCTTAACAGACTTCATAATATTATAAACAACGATTTTGCTCATATTACTTATACTGAAGCAATAGAACTTCTTTTAAAAGCTGATAAAGAGTTTACTTATCCTGTAAAATGGGGAATAGACTTACAGACAGAACACGAAAGATATATTACAGAAGAAGTTTTCAAAAAACCTGTTTTTGTAACTGATTATCCAAAAGAAATAAAAGCATTTTATATGCGTTTAAACGATGATAATAAAACAGTTGCAGCAATGGACTTACTTGTGCCTGGAATAGGTGAAATCATCGGTGGAAGCCAAAGAGAAGAAAGATATGATGTTCTTATGGAAAAAATAAAAGAATTTGGCCTTAAAGAAGAAGATTACTGGTGGTATACAAATTTAAGAAAATACGGCGGAACACGTCATGCAGGTTTTGGCTTAGGTTTTGAAAGAGTTATTATGTATATTACAGGTATGTCTAACATTAGAGACGTAATCCCTTATCCACGTACAGTTAAAAATGCGGAATACTAATATATAAATAAAAAGCACTATTCACCTTAAAAGTGAAATAGTGCTTTTTTTGTTGTTTTTTTAAATAATTTGTATGTTTTTTTTTCAATTTTTCCTGTCATATTTACAAAAAATGCGATTAAAAAAATATATAATTTTAATGAAAGAAGGTGGTGGTATTTGCATATAACCGTTTATGCCGACACAATTTTTTTGATAAATTTTTTAATTGATTCTTTTATTTTGTTTATAGTAAATAATTTTAGAAAATCTAAAGCAAAAAATATAAGAATTATTTTAGGCGGGTTTATAGGTGCTTTATTAACTACTGTTTTT
>CALWSX010000043.1 GCA_944384285.1 uncultured Lachnospiraceae bacterium | reverse complement strand
ACACCATTTTCAAAATTAATTATAAAGTTTTCTTCAGAAATAACCTCATTATTAATTTCTAAAGGATTTACAGGCGTAAAATTATCTGTTACGTTTATCGTAACTCATCAGTAAAGAAAACAATTTCTCCTTTAATTTCAGGTGAACCTTTAAGATTAAAGTTTATATTATTTCCATATCCTATTGCTATTGCATTACCATAATTTAAATCTGTAGTATTATCAAATATTTCTCCTCCCGAAATATCAAGAGAAGTTATACTTGTATTATTTCTAGCATTATCAATATAAATAGCTCCGCCGGCTGCTCCGCCCATAGTTGTACTGTTACCAAAAATTTTTCCGCCGTCTATATTTATAATAGCATTTGAAGCATATATTCCACCACCAAATACTACAGAAGTATTATTAGAAATTTCCATATCATCAGAAATATTTACATTTGCATCATATAATGCACAAATTCCTCCGCCTGAAAAGCTTACTTCATTTTCTGTAATTTTTCCTCCTGAAAGGTTAGCTGTGGCTCCTACTATATAAATACCGCCACCATATCCAGGGGACAAATTTCCTGTTCCTGTAACAACTTTATTATCTCTAATAATACCATCTTTCATATTAATAGTAGCCTTACTAGTAATATATACTGTTCCCCCTACGCCTGATGGATTATTATTTTCATTATTATATATTTCGCCGCTGTTAAAATAAAAAATTCCATTTTCTCCCGCAACTTTTATGGCTGAACCATTAGAGAAAGTTGTTTTATTGTCATGAATAGATGCTCCATTCATTTCTAAAATAGCATTAAAGACTGTGATCGCACCGGCATGATTATTTTTTAATTCTGTTCCTTCATTTAAATATACTGCTGCACCATCAGATATATTTAATAAACTAGAATTAAAAGTTAAACCATCATCTGTATTTCCACCATCAATTACAGTATTTTTAAATGTAACATTTGCACTACTATTTATAGAAATAAGATTTCCTTTTTCATTTCCTCTTTCAATGGTTATATTAGAAACATCTAAGTCAGAATTTATTTCTACTTCCCCTGAATAACAATAAGACCTCCGTTTTCTGCAAGTTCTATAGCCTTTTCAAGTGTTTTAACAGGAGATGTTTCTGAGCCATCATTTGTTGTATCTTCACCTAAGGTACCATCTACATATATAGGGTCACTAGAAAATGTTTTTAAATTTTCACTTATTATTTTGTCGTTTTTTAATTTCTTTTTGTTTGATTCTGCAAAAGTTGTAACATTTAAAGCAGTAAAAACCATTAAAATTGATAAAAATACAGATAATAGTCGTTTGCTCCTTAGCTTCATATTTATTCCCCTACTTTTTATTAAATAATGTAAACAATTACAAAATACCAAATTAATTATACAATATTTAACATTTTAAATCAATAAAGAAATAAAGTCGACAATGTATCGACTTTATAACTAATTTTTAGATCTTTAAAATTTTTTTCCTTAAACTATAAATTTCAAGTAGTTGTAGCTATTTTAAATCCCATCCAGTTTGCTTTTTTATAATAGAAGAAAAATGCTATAGAACTTAATGCCCATGTCATAGGATAAACCCAATATACCGTTTGAATACTGTGAGTTATCGGAATCATAATTGTTAAAAAAGTAACACGGACAGCACACCAAAAAGCCATCATTATAAACATAGGTATCATTGTTTTTCCGGCTCCTCTTAAAATTGCTGCAATAGAATGTGAATATGCTAATAAAAAATAAAATAAAGCTGCTGTACGTGCTTTTTCAATACCAAAGTTTACAACTGCAGGTGTGGAATCAAAGGCTGCTATAAGTTGTGGTGCAAAAATTAAAATTATAACACCTATAATTTCAGACAATATAACAGTAACCAAAATTCCAAAACGTGTACCCTCTTTTGTTCTTTCATATTTCTTTGCCCCAAGATTTTGACCTACAAATGTGGTTAAAGCCATTGTAAAACTGTTAATAGGCAAAAATGCAAACCCTTCAATTTTTGTATACGCCCCATAACCTGCCATTGCCATTTCACCAAAAGCATTAATATTAGACTGAACAACAATATTTGCAAATGCAATAATAGAATTCTGGACTCCTGATGGTAATCCAATATGTATAAATTCACTAAGTATTTTTTTATCAAATTTTATATCTCTTAATATTAATCTGTAATTTTCCCTTGTTTTCATAAGATGAATAAGACACAATACAGCACTGAAAGCCTGAGATATTACTGTTGCTACAGCAGCTCCTCCTACACCTGTATGAAAAAATTCTATAAAAATAATATCTAATATCAAATTAATAACAGAAGAAATAATTAAATAATATAATGGGTGTCTACTGTCCCCTACTGCCTGTAAAATCCCTACAAAAATATTATACATTACAAAACCAAAAGAACCGGCAAAATAAATTTGTAAATATGTTACAGACTCTTTCATAACACTTTCAGGAGTATCCATCCATATTAAAACTTGAGGTGTAAACAAGACTCCCATAAGAGTCATTAATATTCCCGCAACTATTCCAAATGCAACAGTAGTATGTACTGTTTTATGTAAATTTTTATCATCTTCGGCACCAAAAAATCTAGAAACAATTACACCTGCACCAGAAGAAATACCACTTAAAAACCCAATGAGCATAAAAATTAGGCTTCCAGATGAACTAACAGCCGCAAGCGCACTACTTCCTAAAAAATTTCCAACTATTAAAGAGTCTACAGTATTATATAACTGTTGAAACAAATTCCCAAGCAAAAGAGGCAACGCAAAAAAAAACATTCTTTTCCAAATCGAACCGCTTGTCATAGGTTCGATACTTTTTACCATATTACCTCACCTCTGTATAAATATTCTTTTTTCCAATTATATAATTATATATATAAATATTTAATTCATCAAGTAGTCATTTAAATTTTCATTTCATTCACAAAAAGTGGATTATATATAATAAAAAAATATTCATTATATAAATAAAAACGGTATGAAAAATTCATACCGTTTTTATTTAATAAGTTTTTTTAATTTTATATATTATTAAATTACTTAATTACTTTGTTTTCCATAAAAAGTCTTTTTAGCAAATACACTTAAAATAATAGGTATTATAAGCATTGCTATAGTTAAATAAATAATATGAAAAACAGATAATTTTTCTAATACCGCTCCACCGATTGCACTACCGAAAACTATACCAAAGTTAAATGTACTTGACTGTAATGATGTTGCAACATCTTTTCCTTATGTAGATCCACATTTACATTTAGATTATGTATATACATTATCAGAACTTGGAAAAGAAGGTGCTGGTTCTGGTACACTCTTTGAAGCTATTGAAATGTGGCCTAAATTTAAAGAAACATTAACAGTAGAAAGTGTTAAAAGACTTGCTGTTAAAGGTCTTATGGACGAAGTTTCAAGAGGTGTTCAGCATATTCGTACGCATATTGACGTAACAGACCCTAAATTCACAGGCTTAAAAGCTATGCTTGAACTTAGAGATGAATTAAAAGATAAAGTAGATATCCAAATTGTTGCTTTCCCACAACAAGGTATGTATACATATAAAGGCGGACGCGAATTAGTAGAAGAAGCTCTTAAAATGGGCGCTGACGTTGTTGGTGGTATTCCTCATTACGAACCAGCAAGAGAATTTGGTGAAAAATCAATTCACGAAGCAGTAAAACTTGGTTTAAAATATAATAAACTTATTGATATTCACTGTGATGAAACAGATGACCCACAGTCACGTTTTGTTGAGTTATTAAATGCCCTTGTTCTTATGGAAGACTATGGCGCAAAAACAACAGCAAGCCACACATGCTCATTCGGTTCAGCAGACAACTCATATGCTTACAGAATGCTTGACTTATTTAAAAAGAGCAAACTTAATTTCATTTCTTGTCCAACAGAAAATATTTATCTTCAGGGTCGTCAGGATTCTTATCCAAAACGCCGTGGCATCACAAGAGTAAAAGAATTTAAAGAATATGGAATTAATGTTGCATTTGCACAGGATTCTATAAACGATCCATGGTACCCAATGGGTAATGGTAATATGATGAACGTTCTTGATAATGGTATCCATATTGCACAGATTATGTCTTCTGAAGATATTAAAACAGACTTAGATTTAATTACTGTAAACGGTGCTCGTTGCTTAAATATTCAAGATAGATATGGTCTTGATGTAGGAAAAGATGCTAACTTTATCGTTCTTGACGGTGACAGTCCATTTGATGTAATCAGAAATCGTGCAGGTGTTCTTGCATCTGTAAGAAAAGGTGAATATTTATTCAAACAGAAACCTGTTGAATATGATGTTGAGCTTGATTTAGGTGTAAATTACTAAAAAATTACCCACCGGAAATTCCGGTGGGCTCTTAAAAACATATTAATATTAAAAAAATAGGTTTTTATGCCTTCAGATGAAAATATTTGTATTACTTTATCTTTTTTATTATAATTTAAATTAATATATGTGATCGGGAGGTGTTTCTTTGTATATATATTGTTATGAACTTATAAAATTACCATCTTTTAAAAATATTAAACTTATAGCAGGAGAATCTGGTTTAGATAGAAAAATATCATGGGTTTATGTTTTACAAACTCCATCTTTAGAAAATTGGGTTTATGGAGAAGAGGTTTTATTCGTTTTAAATTCCAATGATATATACAAGACTTTAGAAGATGCCGTATCACATTGTATCTCTTGTGTTGTTGTTTTAAAAGACAAAAATAATAAATCAATTTTAACACCTGAGGCAATACAGCTTGCCAATAAAGAAAACTTTCCTCTTTTTGAAATGGATTATAATATAAAAATTATAGATGTTACAAGAGATATAAGTACTTACATTATACATAAACAAGAAAAAACAGAATATCTAAATTATTTCTTTTACAAAATTTTTTTATCTGACAATCTCAAAACAGAAGATATTGAAGAATTTGTACTAAATTACGGGTTTTCAAATGAACACAATTTTTTGGTAGCAACAATACATGGAAAAGATGTTTCTAAATTAAATGATATAAAATCTTTATTTCATATTTATGTCTCAGAAGAAAATGTACGTTTTTTAAGTGCTGTCTTAAATGGCAGACTTGTAATTATAGCTTATGGATTGCCCAAATATATGAATAAAGCAAAACAAACTATAAAAAGTACATTTTCTATAATAAATAAAAAGTTTTCTGATTCTTTATGTATAGGAATTGGAAATATATCTCCTCGCTTAAGAGACATTCGTTACAGCTACATAAAATCTATAAAAGCATTGTATTTATGCAGAACTAATAAAAAAATAATAGATTATGAAGAACTTGGATTTCCTCGTTTGCTTTTAAATACTGCCGATGTAAATGAACTCAAAGACTATTCCACTCATATTTTAGGAAAAATATTAGAATATGATAAAAATAATACTACATTCTTTTTAGAAACAATAAAATTTTATGTATTATGTAACGGAAATATAAACAAAAGTGCAAATAAACTGCATATACACAGAAATACCTGCATCTATCGTATTTCAAAAATAAAAGAACTATTTCAATTAGATTTAGACGACGCATATATACGAGCAGATATTTTAAATGCTTTCTCAATTTATGACTTCTTAGAAAATATTGATTCAGAATTTTTTAATTTATCCCATAATACATTTGATATCTGTTTGAAAAATAATTTAGAAAAATAGATATTTTTATTGAAAAAACCACCAGTTTATACTGATGGTTTTTTGCATTTATAAGTTTAACTGTATTAA